>DASSFG010000216.1:0-12381 GCA_035694685.1 Pirellulales bacterium | reverse complement strand
AATTCTCACGAATTCTACTACACACAGTGTTTCCCCGCGCCAGGCGATAACCACACGCGCGAGTAAGCGACGCCGCCAGAGCGCCGGCAAGCAGCACGCCGGTTTCGAGGGCCAGGGCGAGCGTAACGATCTCGTCCCCCTGCTGGTCGGCCAACAGCAGTCCGGTCACCGATACCCCGCCCCAGATACCCAGGGCCGTGAGTGAGGCGAGCACGCAGCGCCAAATCGTCCGGCGCCCATCGGCCATGATAATCAAGGAGACCGATAAGACGGGCAAACCGGCCAGCGCGAAGATCAACCCCAGCACCGCGCCCATGACCAGCGCATCGAAAGCTTCCCACAAACCGGCATCGAAGACGCCGTAGGGGGTGAGCCAGCGGGATCCGGCGAGCAGAGCTGCCACCGCAGCCGTCCAGGCGAGCGGCGTGCGAATCGTAAATTGCCCCGGACGATTTGATGGCGATGCCTCGCTTTCGGCCGTGTTGCAAGGCTCATCTTGGATCCTCTCCAGCCGCCAGCCGCGCACGGCGCGGAGCAACCGCAGTAGGAGCAAATCGGCGGCATAGGCGGTTACCCAGGCGACCAAAAGCAGCAGAACGATATCGGACTCGCCCGCCCCGAAATAACGCACCTCGCCATAGATGCCCGCCAGGAAGTACATTGAGCAAAGCCAGGCGGTGAGCGGCACCCGCACCATGGCGCGTTGCCGGCCGTGCACCGCCCACAGGGCCAAAAACGCCGGAGCGGCGACGACAAGTCCCGTTACGGCGCTGGGAAACAAGTAGGCGTCAGTTTCGCCGTTGAAGAAATCAAGTTCCGGCGCGAACAGCAGCAGCACACCGCCATAAAGCGCGGCCAGCAGCGTGAGCACAATTGCGGACTGTCGTGGCGTCATATTTCTCCTCCTTGAAAAACCGACGGGCACATCGCCCGTATGACCTGCCTTGCCGCCGCATTAGCGGTTTTATAGGCCCAGCGGTCAAGAGCGATTCGACCGCTTTGGGAAACGGGACAGGCGCGGCCCTTCACGTCCAAAAAGGCGTGACGGTAGGTGTGTGACGAGACGGTAACCGATCGCTAAAATCTGACTTACGACATCAACTACAGAACATGGGACGTACGCTGCATCTGGCAGGGCAGCCGGTTAGGCGCGTTTGGCGTGATGGGTAACTCCATCTTCTGCAGGAGCGCGGATGGTTGGCTGGTTCTCAACGCCGCATCAGGAGAGGTCAGCTACGAGATTCCATTTTGTTCCAGTGGCGACGGACAGCAGCTTCTGGCTGGTCAGAAAACCAGGAGAAACCCAAGGCTGCTGGAGCTACTCGCCACAGCAGCGACAATACATCGCTCACTTTGGACCTGTTGATCCGCCACCGGACGGCTTCTCGCAGTCGAAACTGTCGCCAGATGGCCGGAGCATGGCATGGGTGCTGGCTCCCATGCCCCGCGGCTGGCAGGGTGGAACGCTTAGGGCCGGCTCGTTTTGCAAAGAGATACTGAGAAAGACGACGTTTCGGTCCCGATTGAGTTTCAGGCTCTCTCCGGGAGTGGGTTAGCGGTCATTCCGAAAGGTACTCAACTCACGTTTTGGCTGACGGAGAGATCCAGTTTCGCGCCTGGAAGGGAGATAATGAAGCCGAAGATCGAGTCTGGAGCGTCGACATCGGAACAGGGAAGCTGAGCACCTGCGTAGCGCCTCATTTGCACTCGGCACACGATCCGGAAATTGTCTTGGATGGAGTTCCAGTGCCGGAATATCTGAGACCGGACGTCAAGGGATTGGAGCATTTTGGGCGTTCTGGACTCGCGCCAGCGTTTCTATTGCATTCAGGTATACTCAAGGAGCGGCCTGAGTACCCGGACTGCACGGCGGGTGTATCCCGGGACGGGCGACACGTGCTCTACAGAGCAAAGAATGGTTCATTGGCTCGGTTTTACATCTACGGCGATTTACTCACGAGACAGATCGTGCAATGGGAGTCGCCTGATGGGCTTGTCTGCCACGATGCTCAGGAATTCGTTTGGGTCGAGACGCCAAACTGAGATGCCTGCACATCGGTCTGTCGCTTCCCCGTTCAGTCGAGCATGTGGGACGCCATAGCATTCGGTGCCTGGGCGTTCATCGACCGCCTTACGAAACGGCCGCGGCGGCCGAGCGCGCGGGCAAATACACGGCCGATCTTTCATTCATCAGCAGGGCCGGTGGCTGGGGCAGAGACGCGGCTGCGCGACAGTTGAGCTTGCTTTGAGAGTTATGCCGCGGCGATGCCCCGGTGGGCGGTGCTCTGGGGCATCGCTTGGCCGCAACGCCAGATCGGTCTTTAGGATCCAGCACGGCCAAGCTCTGCCCCAGCCACCTCTTGCAGAGCATACTTTCTTGCGCGTGCCTACTTAGTCTGCCCGTTCAAGCATTCGTCAGCAGGGCCACCGGAAACGAATCGAGCAGGGATGAGAGACGAACTTTGTCCGAGGCGGAAATTTGCGCGCCCGTGAATAGGTTGCGCCAGACCTTGGCCGAATCGGGCAAGCTAAGCGAAGTGTCGCCCCAGGTGTCGGCGGTCCAGATCGGTTTCCCGGTGGCTGGCAGCGGCAGAACGAGACGCGGAACGACGGCCACGGCTGCCTGTCCGCAGTGCGTCCGCGCAAAGGCGCAGACGTGCTCGGCCATGACACCGCTCGCTTCCAGCGGCACGTAATCGCCCGATTGGAACAGCTCGGCATGCTGCCGGCGGAAGTTCAGAGAGCGATAGGTGACATAGAGCTTGATACGGCCGTCACGCCAATTGGCTAAAAGGCTGCCGGCGAGTGCCGCCAAATCGCCCTCGGCGTGCGATTTCAGTTCGGCCAGCAGCTTGCGGCGCAGATTGAAATCGACGGGCCGCCGATTGTCGGGATCAACCAGGCTGAAGTCCCACAGCTCGGTCCCCTGGTAAAAATCGGGCGCGCCCGGCGAACAGATTTTCACCAGCAATTGTGCCAGAGCGTTGTGCATGCTCGCCACGGCCAACGGCGCATGGAACCGCTCGAAGTCACCGAGAAACTCGCGCGACGCTTGCCGATCGAGAATACCCGACACGAAACGGTCGACGGCGTCTTCCCAGTCTTCGGAAGGATTCGTCCAGCTCGTATTTGCCTTGGCCTCTTTCATGGCCTTGGACATGTACTGCTTGATGCGGTCGATGAAGCTCGACCAAACGTCGTCGTCCTGCTCCAACGGCCAGGCGCCCACCAAGGTTTGATAAATCAGATACTCTTCATTCGGGCTGGGTGCGTCGGCACCGTCGACCTCGCTGCGGTGGGACTGGTTGAACTTGTGCCAACGCTGGATGGCTTGCTCCCATTCTTCCGGACATTCCGACAGCAGGTTGATGCGTGCCCGCACGTCCTCGCTGCGCTTGGTATCGTGCGTGCTGGAAGCCAGCATCGTATGCGGCCACTGCTCCCGCCGTTCCAGGCCGCGGCGGTGGAATTCAGCCAGCGAGGTGCCGAAATGCTCGGGATCGCCACCCACTTCGCAGAGCGACAACAACGGGTAATCGCGATAAAACGCGGTGTCTTCAATGCCCTTGGCCGTGACGGGCCCGGAAAGTTGCTGAAACCGCAAGACGAACTCGCGCCGTTCATCGCGCTGCTGTTCGGTGAGGTGCGGCGGATGATCGAGGAGCAGCACCGAGCGAACGAAGTCAAACACCGAAACGTCGGTCTCTGGGTTGCGGCGTTTGGCGACGCGCAGGGCGGCCATGATGCGCTTGCGGTCGTCATCGCTCACGGGTTCGCTGCCGGGCCGCACGTAGGTGCGATAGACGGGAAAGCAGGCGATCGTTTCCAACAAGGCGTGGTGCAGCGTGGCGAAAGTGAAGTCGCGAGAATAGCGGTGGCTCTCGGAAATGCGATCGAGCTGCCGGGCCAGTACGTGCAGCTCGCTCGACATCGAACGCTCGAGAATGACCTTTTTGCTCTCGTAGGCCACGTCGCGAAAGCGTCGGTTTTGACCCGTGAAGCGGACATACAGGCTGCGCATCACGGCGGCGTTTCGCCCCTCGACGAACAGGCCGTTCAGCACATTCAAGTAATCGTAGCCGGTGGTGCCCGACACCGCCCAATTCGCCGGCAAGGGTTCGTCGCGTCCCAGAATTTTCTCGGCGACCACGTAGAGCGGTAGTTGATCGTGCGGCTTGATTTGGTTGTTGAAATCGGGACATTCGCTGCCCGCCAGGGCGCAAAACTCCTCCTGTAAATGAGCGAAGTATCTTTCCGGATCGAGCAAGCCGTCGGGGTGATCGATGCGCAGGCCGGTGACGCAGCCTTCTTGGAGGAACGTGAAGACAAGCTGGTGGACGGTGCGAAAGACGGCGGGCAACTCGACGCGAATGGCCGCCAGTTCCTTGATGTCGAAGAAGCGACGATAATTGATCTCGTCGGCGGCCACGCGCCAGTACGCCAGACGATAGGCCTGTTCGGCCAGGAGTTGTTCCAGCCGATCGAAGCTGCTCGGTTCGCCGAGTCTGCCGTTAAACTCTGCGACGGCTTGATCGATTGCTTCGCGGACAATCGCCGAGGCCTCGACCAGCGCTGCGATGCGCCGCGGCACGACCTCGCGTTCGAGCTGGCGCTGGTGAATTCTTTCGGGATCGGTTTCGTTCAGCGGCGGCAGGTTACGCAAGGCAATCAAAATGCTTTCCAAGTCCAGCCATTGGGGGTCGTCGTGCGCCATTTTTCCGACCGCATGTTGCTGCGCCAGCTCGAGCACGCGGGCCCAGCTTCGTAGCGTGAGGGGAAAGGGACGGTCGTAGCATTGGACGAAGAAGGCGCCGTCCGCGTAGGCCAGCTTGAGCTGCTGGCTCTCCAAGACCTTGCCGTACTGGTCGCCCAAGAATGGCAGCAAGACCTTGTTTTTCAGTTCTTCCTTTGGCGGGTTCCAGTCGATGTCGAAAAACGAAGCGTAGGGCGACGACGGGCCGTTTTCGAGCACGTCCTGCCAGAGACGGTTGTGGGGATCGTTGATGCCCATGTGGTTCGGCACCACGTCCATCAGCAGGCCCATCTCGTGCCGCGCCAACTCGCCGGCGAACGCGCGGAAGTCTTCCTCGCTGCCGAAGTCGGGGCTGATCATGCAGTGGTCGACGACGTCATAGCCATGCGTGCTCGCGTGGCAGGCCCGGAACAACGGCGAAGCGTACGCGTCCGAAATACCCAGATCGTGCAAATAGTCGACGAGCTGCCGCGCCGCTTGAAATCCAAAGTTGACGTTGAATTGAAGCCTGTATGTCGATAAGGGAACTCGCTTTGCCTGGACCATAGTGATCTTTCTTTCCCGCAGGTTGTCTTGCATTAATTGGGCGCTCGGTAGCCGCACTGGTCGCCCGGTTGTCAGCTTCGCTGCCTCCGGCGGCGAATTCGCCGGGATAAAAGGACCGGAGCGGAATCGAAAAACCAGGCATTTCCGGCGGTAGCAGCAATCTTACAAAAAGATGGCATGTTGATTGCTGCACGTCGAGTGCCTTTCAACCAGATTAAGGCGCCCCAGCAGTCGGTCGAAGGCTGCCAAGCTCACCCGTAGAAGGATTTGCGCCAATGCCGGCCATTCAAAGCCTGGACGCGCCCAGGGAGGCGGGACCCATGACCGAAACGTTGCGCGTGGCGATTGCCGACGACGACCCAGAAACCTGCCGCACGTTGAAGTCCATGCTCGGCTCATTGGGGCACGAGCTTGTGTTTGTCGGTTCCACAGGCAGGGAACTGGTCGAACACTGCCTGCGCGAAACTCCTGATTTGGTGCTGACCGACATCGACATGCCGGACATGGACGGACTCGACGCGGCCATGGTGATCTACGAGCGTTCGCCCGCGCCGGTCATTCTGCTCACGGGCCTGTGTACTCCCGAATTGATTGAACGGGCCGAAGCGAACCACGTGTTGGGTTATTTGATCAAGCCGGCCACCCAGGCCCAACTCGAGGCCGCCATCAGCCTGGCGGTGCGCAGGCACCAGGAGTTTCAAAACCTGCGCAAAGAAGCGGCCGATTTGCGGCAATCGCTGGCCGATCGCAAGATGATCGAGCGAGCCAAGGGGCTACTGATGAAGCATCTGGGGGTCGATGAGCCGGAAGCCTTCCGGCGGCTGCAAAAATTCGCCAGCACCAAAAACAAAAAGCTGATCGAGATCGCCGAGACCATCGTCACCGCATCGGAAGCCCTCAACGGAAAAAGCCCATACAGCAAATAAAGCCCACCGCGAGGCACTCGCCGCAGGGAGACGCTACGTGCCCCGCGTCCTAGTCGTCGATCGAAACCGGACTGTCTTATACTCCGTGCGGCAGGCGCTGGTGCACCTCGACGCGCACGTGTCGACTGCGGGCAGCCTGCGCCGTGCCATCACGTTGGCGCGTGAAGCACCGCCTGATTTGATCGTCGCCGACGTGCAACTGGCTGAAGACGGTTTGTGGGACATGCTTGCGGCCAAAGGCGCCTTGGGCCGCAGTCGTATCATCGCCACCGTGTCTGATGCCACACCACGGGCAATGCTGTCTGCGGCACGGCGCGGGGCGGTCGAGGTGTTGGTGAAGCCGCTCGATTACCAGCGACTGCGAGAGCTCGTGTCGCGTTTGTTGCAGCCGCCCGCCGAGGGCCTTGGGAATGTCGGCCAATTGCCGGCCGGGCTGTCATTGGTGGCGGAGAGTGCGGCGATGCACGAGGTGCTGCGCGACGTTGGCAGGGCCGCGTCTGGCAGTTTTACGGTGCTTTTCACGGGCGAGCCAGGGGTCGGCAAGACGCACCTGGCCCGCGTTGTTCAGCGGCATGGCCTGCGCGCGGGCGCGGCCTACGCCGAGATCGAACTGGCCGGCAAGACCACCGACCGCGTGCTGTACGAGTTATTCGGCCATGAGCGAGGCGCTTTTTCCAAGGCACAGGAGCGGCGGCTCGGGCGGATCGAGCGTTGCCAAGGCGGTACCGTACTGCTGGAACAAGTCGATCATTTGCCCAGGCAGGCGCAAAGCCGGTTGCTATCGCTTTTCGAGGAGGGCCTGTTGAGGCGATTGGGAAGCGACGTTGCCTACACGGCTGACGTGCAAATTCTGGCTACAGCAGACCGCGATTTTGAGCGGCGGGTGGCAGCCGGAGTCTTTCGCGCCGACTTATATCACGGCCTGCGGGAATTCACCATTGCACTGCCACCCTTGCGCGAACGGCTCGATGAATTGCCGCAGTTAGCCGCCTGGTTCCTGTTCCAAGGCGCCACGCGACCCGGATCGCGTGCGACTTCCATCTCCACCGAAGCCCTGAGTGCATTGCGGCGTTATGCTTGGCCGGGCAATCTTTGGGAATTGGAAAGCGTGTTGCGCGCGGCAAGTTGGCGCTGCCAGGCGGGAGCCATCACGGTCGACGACTTGCCCGAGGGGCTGCGGCCGGCCCGGACCGCATCGGTATCGGGCGTCGAGCTACAGCCGCCGGGCATGGAAGCGCTCGAAGCGTTTCTGCACCAGGCACTGACCACAAACGCGCAGGATGTTTATCCGGCCGCGGTCGCACACTTCGATCGGTATATCTGTGGCCGCGTTTTGCGACATACGCAGGGCAACCAATCGCGGGCCGCTCGAATCCTTGGCATGACCCGGCGCAGCTTGCGCACCAAGGTCCGGCGATTCGACCTTGCGCACACGGTTGGCTCCAAGCGCCCCGGCCGGCGCTAGATCGTCAACGAGCGGGATGCGCGCTTTGGAGTGCGGCGATTTATCGCCGCTTTGCTTTTGTCGCGGAGCGACTTTCTTTCCGTGTTTTCTGCCGTCGCGGCGCCACCAATTCAAAATGCAAATTGTAAAACGCAAAATGCAAAATGGAAAATGCAAAACAAAGAGGTCGCTTCGCGATGGCTGAAAGCGGCGATAAATCGCCGCACTCCAAAGCCGTCGGGCACGAGAACTGCACTCGCTCCTTTCACGGGCTGAATTCGATTCAAAGGGAGGAAACCATGCGAGTGCTTGCCATTGCGGCGGGGCTGCTGGTTGGTGTTTATCTGCCGGCCGCCGCTCAGGAACGCGACGTGGACGATCCGGTGCCGTACGATCGGTCGGACAGCGACTACAGGATTTCTCACCGCAACTTCGGCGCGGCCTACTATCCCCACTTTGACCAGCGTAATTCGCCGACCGCCCGCCGCTACGACAACCGCGATGGACCCCGCTATCCAGCGGTCGATCCCCGCAGTCGTTACGCGCGCAATTATGGCCCGCCGGAGCGGACCGGCAGCGTGCGGCTCGATCGTTACGGCCGCCCACTCCGTCCGCCGGCGTTCGACGATCCGGATCCATTTGATCGTCCCTACAGTGAGTCGTTAGGTGAACCTTACATTCCACCCGACGCCAACAACTTTCGTGGCGGGCGTTATGCCAGCGATTACCCGGGCTTTCGGGGCGGCTGGTATGGTCGCGGCCACCGCATTCGCATTCGCGCCGGTGAGTACACGGCCGGCGATTACGCCAACGCCTTCTGGGAACACCAGCACCACGCTCGTGCTTTCCCCGGCGAACATAATTGGAACTGGGTCAGCGGACAGGGGTACTAAATAGCCGTGCGCGATTACCGGACACCGAGCAGCTATGGTGGCTGGGGCAGAGCCGCGACGCGGACATGATTTTCGAGAAAGGCGTCGCCGCGGCGATGCCCCGGAAACCGCGGCTACCGGGGCACCGCTGGCCGTCAGGGCGTCTGACGAGTGTCGGGTCGAACGCGGCCAGCTTTGCCCCAGCCACCGATGCCGTTGCGCCTGCTAAGAGCGCGCGGCTATTTAGCCGGGCAGAGCCTGTACAGTACCGCAACCACGTGCCAGCCGCTAAACTACCGGTGACGCCGTGTGGCCCGAATACCACGCGGCCACGTTCCACCAGCGTTCCGCCGGCAGTTTCAGCGTTTTCAGCTCGGGCATGTATCTAACCGAAAACCCAGTCCTGCAACGCGAGCTGCTCGTCAACCTGCGGATGGGTCGGGCATTCGTCCTGTTGTTCTTCTACGTCGCCCTGTTGAGCGCCGTGGTCTACATGGCCTGGCCGCAGGAAAAGAAGATCGACATGACCAACCCCGAAGCCGCCAAGCGGCTGGTCAATCTCTTCTTTCTGGGACAATACCTGATCGCGTCACTCATGGCGCCGAGCTTCGCCGCCGGCGCCATCACCGGCGAAAAAGAGCGCAAGAGTTACGAGATGCTGCTGGCCAGTCCGCTCAAGCCGGGAGCGATCGTGCTGGGCAAGCTGCTCGCTTCGCTGTCGCACGTGGCGATCCTCATTTTTTCGTCGTTGCCGATCGTTATGCTATGCCTGCCGTTGGGCGGCGTGTCGTTCTACGAAGTATTGGCGATTTACCTCGCGCTGATCATCTCGGTCGGCACCTTCGGCATGATCAGCCTGGCGTGCAGCAGCTACTTTCGCCGAACGTCGGCCTCGCTAGTGGTTTCCTACCTGGCAATCCTGCCGCTGGCGTTGTTTGCCCTGATGTTTTGGCGGATGTTCGAGGGGGCGGGCGCGGCCTTTCGTTTGTTCGTGGCAGTGACGTTTTTTCCGGCCGGCTGCGCCGCGTTGTGCATGGTGTTGTTTCTCGCCACCAGCCGCCGTTTGCTGCACCCACCCGACGTGGGCAGCGAAGGCAAGGAGGTGGTCGATGAAGTTCAGGAGCTGAAGCAGGCCGTCGGCCTGGTCATCCATCGCGATCAGTTTCCCGACCGCCTGTTTGCCCCCGCCAAACGCTCGACACTGCTCGAGGACGGCGTCAACCCCATCTACGACAAGGAAATGCGCAGCGAGCTTTTCAGCCAGGGCACGCTCATGCTGCGCGTGGTGATCCAGGTGAGCATGTTTCTGGCCATCCCGCTGATGGCCGCTTGCCTTTACCTTTGGCCGCAATACGCGCCCTGGTACATCAGCTACGTCGTGCTGTTCAACATGCTGGTTGGGCCGGTGTTTTCGGCGGGCAGCGTCACGAGCGAGCGCGAGCGCGAAACCCTTGACCTGCTTTTGGTGACGATCATCTCTCCCTGGCAGATCATGTGGGGCAAGCTGATCTCGGGCCTGCGGGTGTCGAGCGTGCTCACGTCGTTTCTGCTTTGGCCGCTGCTGTTGGCCTGCGTGATGGTCAGCTACTACTGGTCGAACCTGCCGACCATCGCCGGTTACCTGGTGATTGTCGTGTTGTCCTGTTTCACCACGGCCGAAGTAGCGCTGTTCTGCTCGGTGATCTTTCGTAAGACAGCGGTGAGCATGATGACCTCCTACCTGCTGATCATCGTGTTGTTCACGGTGCCGGTGGCCGTCACGCAATTCGCCGATCTCTTCTATCGCAACGCGCCGGAGACGCAGCTTGTGAAGCAGCTTTCGTTCACTAGCCCTTTTGAGGCGGCGTTCGCCCTGCCGCTCGACCTGCACGTCCAAGAGACGACGGCCATTCCGGCCAACTGGCCGCTCTGGCTATCGTTCGTCGCCTTTTACCTCGCGCTCGACATTGGCCTCGTGGCCGCCATGATCTGGCTCTTCCGCGTGCGCTGGCGGGTGTCGCATTGATGCAGACGGTAAGGCGGGAAGGAACCACGGATGACACTGATGGGCCCGCCACCTTATATTACTAAACAGGTTTCAACACAGTTCAACCGAAAGCAACATCAGCGTTATGGTGCGCATTGCCATCCTCGGCGCGACGGGCTACTCGGCGCTCGAGCTGACCAAACTACTGCTGCGGCACCCGCAGGCCCAGATCACTACCGTCACCAGCCGACAAGAGGGCAATCCGCCGCTGGCGAGCGTTCATCCTTCGCTGAGCGGGCGCACCGATCTGCGACTCGAAGATTTAGGCCCGGTGGCCGTGGCGGCACGGGCCGAGTGCGTGTTTAGCTGTTTGCCGCACGGAGTCACCGCGTCGCTCGTGCCGCAGTTGCTGGCCACGGGCCGCTCGCGCGTCATCGACCTCAGCGCCGATTACCGCCTGCGCAGTGCCGCCGTCTATCAAGAATGGTACGGTGAGAAACACGCCGACCCTGAGCGGCTGGCAACTGCCGTCTACGGCTTGCCTGAGTTGTTTCGCGAACAGATCGGTTCGGCTACGCTTATTGCCAACCCCGGCTGTTATCCGACCTCGGCCATCCTGCCGCTGGCGCCTTTGTTGAAAGAGCGGCTGATCGAGCGGAACGACATTATCGTCGATTCAAAGAGCGGCGTGTCGGGCGCGGGGCGCACGCCGAAATTGACGACGCTCTTTCCCGAGTGCAACGAGAGCGTTTCAGCGTACAACGTCGGCCGGCATCGGCACACGCCGGAAATCGAGCAGGCGCTTTCGACGGCCGGCAGCGCTGAGGTGAGCATCATCTTCACGCCCCACCTGATTCCGATGGACCGCGGCATTCTCACGACGACGTATTCGCGCCCGCGCGGCGAGCTGAGTGAAGAACGGCTATTCGACGTCTTGCGCAGCTTTTATGCCGACGAGCCCTTCGTGCGCGTGGTCGATCATTTGCCCGGCAGCAAAGACAGTGCTGGCACGAACTTTTGCGACATCACGGTCCGCGTGGTGCGCGGTCGCGTGCTGACGATAAGCTGTCTCGACAACCTGATCAAAGGCGCCGCCGGCGCCGCCGTGCAAAACTTCAATTTGATGTTCGGCTTCGAAGAAACCACGGCCCTGCTTTAATGTCGATCGTTTAACCGCAGGGCCAGCGGCCCGCGCGTCGGTTTGCCGACACGCGAGACGTTCGCCCCGCGATTAGCCGTTGAACTGCTGTTCCCGAGGTGCGGTTTATGAGGCATTTGCCGCCGCGCATGCCCTCGGTATCAGGCGTGTTCGTAAGCTAGGCTTTAGCTGCCAGGTCCTATCAGTAGTGCGCTCATCCGACGTTCAGTTCCACTGAAGCCATGCCACGTTTCACGGGTATTCCGCCTTTCTACCGAGTCCAACGTTCGCCGCCGCGCGGGTTCACGCTGGTTGAGCTGATGGTCGTGATGGTCATCATCGGCATCCTGGCGGCCGTGGCGGCGCCGCGGCTGCTGAGCACCAGCAAGAATGCGACGGACAACGGCACGAAACAGACGTTGGGCGTCGTCCGCAACGCCATCGAAATGTATGCCGCGGACAACAGCGGGGCCTTCCCCGGCGCCGACGGCACACAAACCACCTTTTATAACAACCTCTCGCCGTACCTCCGCACCGGAGCGCCATTTCCAAGCTCCCTGGTAGGGGCCAAGAACAATTCGGTCCGCATTCAGACCTCCGGCCAGCTCCTCACTGCCGACAGCAATCCTACGACGGGCTGGGCCTACGATAACGTCAGCGGACAGTTCATCGCCAACAGCGCCGTTATCTCGTCAGACGGCGTCACGCCCTACTCGAGCTTCTGAGCGTCAGTTTT
>DASSFG010000215.1:0-5631 GCA_035694685.1 Pirellulales bacterium | reverse complement strand
AAACTTGTGCGCACCGAGCACGTTGAATCCGCCGCTGCCGTTGGGAACGATGGTGCCTGCCGACGACGTGCCGTCGCCCCAATTGATGGTGGTCGAAAAATCGCTGGGCGGCGCGCCGACCTGGGTCGATGAGAAGGTGGCAATCGTGCCGCTGAGAGTGGCGCCCTCGGTGGCACTCAGCGTGGCGCCGTCGCCGGCCAGGGGTGTGTTGACGGCGCTGGTCAAGAAACCGAAGAGTCCATGTTGCTCTCCATCGCTGCCGGCGGTGAAGTAGAGCGTTCCTGCGCTTCCGGCCGCGGTGCCGTTGCCGAAGGCCAGACTCCACAGGCCGTCGATCACAATGGGGTTGCCTGCGGCATCGGAAAGCGTGCCCACGAGCGCGCCGCTGCTGGGATCAAAGGCGTTGATCTTGCCATCGCCGAAATTGCCCACGAGCAGGTCGCCGCTGAAGTCGCCAAATGTTGCCGGCGCAATGGCCATGCCCCAGGGCGAGTTGAGCGGGCTGGTCGGATCGCCCGGGGTGCCGGTAATGAGCCGCTGAAACAACGTGCCATCGAGATTGTACTCGTCGACGAAACCGTTGCCGAAACCGGCGACGTCGTCGTGCTTGGCGGCGTCTTGTTTGGCATAGCTGACGAACAGTTTTCCGTTGAGAAAGTCGATGCCAAACGGCGCGAAGCCGGCGGGCAAATTGGGATCGGTGAACGCACCTGCCGGCAGCGTCACCTGGTGGAACGTGGCATCGAAGACATCGATCGTGCCTGCCGCGAAGTTGGTGGCGAACAGTTCGTTCGCCGTGCCGTTGTTGGCCAAGGCCAGTCCCTTATACACAGCTCCGGACACCGTCGCTTCGGTCTGTGCTTGCGTCACTGAAACGGTCGGGTTCCAGGCCGTGATGGCGCCGCTCTCGGAAGCGAAGATGAACAGCGCCGATCCACTGTTGGCGCCCGTGCCGACCACGAAGTCGCTGGTGGTATTGGCCACCTGTCCCGTGGGACTGCCGCCGGGAATCGAAACGACAAGGCCCGCTTTGCCGAGAGGGCTGTCGTTGACGTCACCCGAGTAAATCGTGGCGACGTTTGAGCCATTGTCGGCGATCCAGAACGGGCTATTGGGCGAAAAGGCGAGCCCCCACGGGTTCACCAGGTTTGGATCGGTAATCAGAGCGTGGCCGTTCTGATCGCTCACGAGATTGACCTGCAGATAACCGGCTTGGGCGCTGGTGGTCGCCGTCGCGGTGGCCCCGCCTTCATCGGCAATGGCAATACTGATGGCATGGACGCCCTCGCTGGCATAGGTGTGACTGCCAGTGACGGTGAACGTGCCGCCTGAGCCCGAGACGGTGCCGGCGGTCGTGGTGCTGTCGCCCCAGTCGATGCTGGCGGTGTAGCTGGCGGTCGCTTCGGGCGCGGGGTCGGTGAAGTTGGCCACGGAGACGTTGCTCAGCGCGAGGCCGCTTTGCAAGCTGACGGGCACGCCCGTCGCAGTCAGCGGCGCGTCTTTGACCGCCGCGCTGCCGTTAAGCGTAATCGCGTTTGTGCCGTCGGTGACGGTCACCTGAATTACTTCGGCAGCCGCCTCGTCGGCGTATGTATGGTTGCCCGAGACGTTGAACCCGCCGTCGCCGTTGGAAGTCACGGTGCCGGTTGAGCTTGTTCGGTCGCCCCAAGTAATGGTTGCAGTGAAGGCCGATGCGGTTGCCGAGGTATTCGTCGAGGAGAAAGCCGCCACCGTTGGGCTGAAGGCCGTCGCTTCCGTCGCGGTGATCTTCGCGCCATCACCGGCCAGCGGTGTGTTTTCGGCACTCGAAAGCGAACCGAACAGTCCGTGCTGTTCGCCGTCGCTGCCGGCGGTGAAGAAGAGCGTGTTGGTGCTCCCCGCTGCGGTACCGTTGCCGAACACCAGGTTCCAGAGGCCATCGATGACGATCGGTTTGCCGCTGGCGTCGCTCAGCGTGCCCAGAAACGTGCCGTTGTTGGGATCGAAGGCATTGATCTTGCCGTCGCCGAAATTGCCGACCAGCAGGTCGCCGCTGAAGTCGCCGAAAGTGGCGGGAGCGATGGCCATTCCCCACGGTGAATTTAGCGGGCTGGCGGGATTGCCGGGTTGGCCGGTCACCAACCGCTGGGCAAGCGTACCGTCCAGGTTGTATTCGTCGATGAAACCGTTGCCGAAGCCGGCCACGTCGTCGTGCTTGGCGGCGTCTTGCTTGGCATAACTGACGAACAATTTGCCGTTCAGCAATTGAATTCCGAACGGCGCAAAACCAGCCGGTAGATTCGGATCGGTGAAGGCGCCCGCTCCCAAGTTGACTTGATTAAAGGTGCTGCCAAAGACGTCGATCGTGCCTGCCGCGAAGTTGGTGGCGAAAAGTTCGTTGGCTGCGCCGTTATTCGCCAGCGCGAGCCCTTTATAAACCGCTCCCGACACCGTGACCGCGGTCTGGGCCTGGGTGGCGGAAGCTGTTGGATTCCAGCCCGTGATACTGCCGCTCTCCGACGCGAAAATGAACTTCGCGGGACCAGCATTGGCGCCTGTGCCGACCACGAAGTCGTTGGTCGTATTGGCCACTTGTCCGGTCGGGTCGCCGCCAGGAATGGAAACCACCAACCCCGATTTGCTGAAGGCACTGCCGTTGACGTCGCCTGAATAGATCGTAGCTACGCCGGTGCCGTTGTCGGAGACCCAGAAAGGACTATTGGCCGAGAACGAGACGCCCCATGGATTGACCAGGTTCGGATCCTGGATCAGCGCGGCGTTCGCCTGGTCCGAAACGAGGTTGACTTGCAGGTAGCCCGCTTGCGCCGTCGTGGTGGCGGTGGCCGTTGCACCGCCTTCGTCCTTGACAGTGACATCGATCGCACGCACTCCATCGGCGGCATAGGTATGGCTGCCGGTGACGGTAAACGTGCCGCCTGAGCCCGAGACGGTGCCGAGGGTCGCGGTGCCGTCGCCCCAGTCGATGCTGGCGCTGTAGTTACCGATCGGTTCGGGCACGGGGTCGGTGAAGGTGGCCACGGAGACGTTGCTCAGCGCGAGGCCGCTTTGCAAGCTGACGGGCACGCCGGTGGCCGACAGCGGCGCGTCTTTAATGGCGGCGCTGCCGGTGAGCGTAATTGTGTTCGTGCCGTCGCTGACAGTCACCTGAATTGCTTCGGCAGCCGCCTCGTCGGCGTAGGCATGGTTGCCCGAGACGTTGAACCCGCCATCGCCATTGGAAATCACGGTGCCGGTTGAGCTTGTTCCGTCGCCCCAAGTAATGGTCGCGGTGAAGGCTGCTGCCGTGGCAGTTGTGTTCGACGAAGAGAAGGCGGCGACCGTTCCACTGAAGGCCGTCGCTTCCGTCGCCGTGATCTTCGCGCCGTCGCCTGCCAAAGGCGTGCCCGCAGCGCTAACGATTTCGCCGAGCAAACCGTCTTGTTCACCGTTGGTGCCCGCTGTGAAAAAGAGGGTGTTGGTGTTGCCCGCGCTGGAAGCATTGCCAAACTGCAACGCCCACAGGCCGTCGATGACAAGCGGGTTGCCGGCGGCATCGCTGAGCGTGCCCAGCAAGGCGCCGGTGTTCGGGTCAAAGGCGTTGATTTTGCCGTTGCCAAAGTTGCCGACGAGCAAATCGCCGCTGAAGTCGCCGAAGTTCGCCGGCGCGAGGGCCAGTCCCCAGGGTGAATCCATCGGATCGGTCGGCGTGCCGGGATGCCCTGTGATCAATCGTTTAATGAAGTTGCCGCTCGTATCGTAGACGTCGACAAAGCCGTGGCCGAAGCCCGCCACGTCGTCGTGCTTGGTTGCGTCTTGCAAGGCATAGGTCACATAGAGCTGGCCGCCAATGTTGGCGATATTGAACGGCGCGTAACCGGCGGGCAGGTTAGGGTCGGTAAACGCGCCGGCGGCCAAGGTGAGCGGGTTAAAGCCGGCGTCGAACACGTCGATCTTGTCGGCCGAAAAATTAGCGGCATATAGTTGGTTGGCGGTGCCGTTGTTCGCCAGCGCGATGCCTTTATAGACGGCGCCGGCCGTGGTAGCAGCGACTTCGGCTTGCGTCGAACCTGGTGCGGGGACGGTCGGGTTCCAGCCAGTGATGTCGCTGTTTTCTGACGCAAAGATGAACTTGGCTGGGCCACTCGCGCCGGCAGCGCTCACGGAGAAATCGGTCGTACTGTTGGCCACCTGCCCGGTGGGGGCGCCGGTGGGAATCGACACCGTGAGCGGCACTTTGCCGAACGCGCTGCCCGCCACATCGCCGCTGTAGAGCGTGCTAACACCAGTGCCGTTGTCCGAGACCCACAGCGCTCCGCCACTGGCCGGCAAGGCGACGCCCCAGGGGTTGACCAGGTTCGGATCCTGGATCAACGCCGCTCCGTTCTGGTCAGAAGCCAGGTTCACCTGCAAATAACCGCTCTTCGGCGCGGGCGCCGTGATCGAGCCGGTATTGCCGGCGAGATCGGTCTCCGAGTTGGGGCCGGTGGAAAGCGCTGTTGTGTTGACATCGCGGAACATCGAGTTCACGCCATCGGTCGGCAATTGTCCCGCCGTGAACGAGAATAAATCAACGTCGGCATAATCAAAGGTATCGCCGGCCGGGTTGAAGAAGTGGTCGGGAATGGTGTAGTCGGGCGTGACGGCGCCGGGTAGCGCGGCATATTCCGCCGTGGCGATCAGGAAGTGGTGGTTGGCGGTGCTGCTCGACGGCAGATCGGCGGGGAACGTAAAGGTGTTTTCATTGCTGCTGATGAAATGGCCGCCGGTATGGTTCTCGCCGTCGGCGGGGTCGTGCAATTCGATGAACTGCACCGTGCCGTCGGCGCTGGAAAACACCTGGTCGATTTTCCACAGGTGAAAGGTGAGTAAGTTACGCGATTCGAACCGTTCGAGATCGCACTGGCGCAGACGAGGGCGCTGTCGCTGGCGATCAGCCTGGCGACGGTGTTTTGCCTTGCGGCGCGACGACGTTTGACGCGGGCCCGCTTCTGTCCGCGGGTGCGATGGTTTGCTATGGCCGAGGTTCCAGGACGCGGCAAGGTTGGCAAATCGACGGAGCATGAGCAGGGAGATGGCTAAGGGCCGGCGCGCGGAGAGAGTACCCGCTGTGTGCGTAAAACAGAGGGTTCATTCCCTACCCGTTGAACGACAGCGCGCGCAAGACTGGTTTATTTCAAATCTGCCCACCACAAGTGGACTAACCAAATAAACGTAGCGGGAGGGTGAAACCGGGCGCTGAAAATAAAAAATTCTCATCGTTTACTTACGACCCATGTCCCATCCGTTGCGTATAAGCTTCCAGCAGGTTAACTTGATACGTGTGTGCTCGCCGCGGCAGCGCGGCCTTCCTTTCTCCGGGACGTGGCCATGTCGGATCGCAAGAGACGCTTCGAGTTCCTCGAAGACCGGCGCTTGCTGGCACTCTTAGTTGGTCCCGCCCCGTCTGCTCCTTCCACGACGCCAACGGCCGCCGAAGTGGCGCCGGCCGTGCCCGCTTCCACCGCATCGTCAGGTGCGTCCTCGTCCGAGGCAAGCTCGTCAACTAGCGATGCATCGACTTCGACGCCGGACGGAGATGCCGGCGATAACCCGGCCGAGTATGCAATTGTCGGCCCGACGCAGCCGGCCAGTTTGCAATCGGCTTCGCCCGCA
>DASSFG010000214.1:0-5651 GCA_035694685.1 Pirellulales bacterium | reverse complement strand
AGATTGCGCCGGCGGGCGCCGTTGGCGGGCCGGTTAAACGAGTTGGATACCGCCGCCTTCAGATCAGGTCAAGCGGCCGGGAGCGACGTCGCAGGCGGTTGCAATCGGCGCAGACGCCGTTGATGATGAGTTGGTGGCCTAGCACGCGGAACTGGTGTTCGCGGCCGACGGCGTCACGAATCTGCTTGATTTCATCGCTGCTGAATTCGATCAGCTTGCCGCAGCGTTCGCAGTGCAGATGGTCGTGCTGAGGATAGCCGTAGTCGTGCTCGTAAACTTTGCGGCCCTTGAGGTCCATTTCGCGCAGCAGTCCCGCCTCGACCAGCTCGCCGAGCGTCCGATAGACGGTGGCCCGGCTCACTGCTCGGCCGCCGGCCACCTCGCGCAACTGGCCCAACAACTCTTCGGCGTCGAAGTGGTCGTGCCGGCTGAACACTTGCTCGACGATCGTGCGCCGCTGGGGTGAGCGTCGCTTGCCGCGGCTCTGCACGAACTCTTCAAACCGCTCCAGCGGCGAGAGCGCAACTTCGACCGTGCCGAGCGAAAAATCGTGGGCCATGGATCTGAAAAGGAAGGAAAAAATACACCTCTATTTTAGGTCGAGAGGATGGAGAAGCAACCCCGGTAGCTTATGGTTGCTATCTGGCGGCAAGCGCCGGACAATAAAGCTTAACCTACGACCGTTTGCCGATCGCTAAGCGCGTGTGCTGAAAGGCAGCCTCAATGCCTGTTGCGAACCTGGAGAGAGATTCGGTTGCCAGCGGGCGCCGCGCGCCACGGTGGCTGTTGTTGGCGGCAATCGCCGCCATTCCGTTGACGATCGTTGCTGTGGCCTACGTCATTGGTTGCTGGCGCGCCCATGCCGCGCTAGCACGGGAAATGGCCGCGATCGAAGAGCGCGGCGAACCTGTGTGGTTCTCGGACTGGGCGCGGCCGGCGGATGAAGATGCCGTGGAACGCGGCAAGGTTGCCGCGCGATTGTTGGCCGGTTTCGACCGCGTGCCGACGGACTACCTCGACGACGTCGTTCATCGCCCCCTTAACTTGGAAGAGGCGGGACGTGTGGAGCAAATCGTCGATGGCTATCGCCGGGATTTGCACGCGCTGGTGAACTTATTGGGGCAGGGCGAATGCCGTTTTGACTATGATTACCAGTCACGCGAGCCATCCGCCATCCTCCTGACGCACGTCCAAAACCTGCGCGGCGTCGCGCGGCTGCTCAAGGCGGATTTTCAGGTGGCGCTGACAAAGGGCGAACGCAGCGAAGCTGTCGCGCGGTTGGACGACATGTTCGAATTGGATCGTGCGCTCGAACACGATCCGTTCGTCATATCTCAGTATGTGCGCCAGGCGATTGCCGGCCAGGCGTTGGATGCGCTGCAAAGTTCGCTCGCACGCGCGGTGCCAGAAGAGGAAGACCTCTGTTCCCTTTGCCAGGATCTGAATCGCATGGAATCCGACTTTCAGTTGGCAGGCTGCCTGCGGGCCGAACGCTCGCTCATGCTCGTATCGATGGAGAGCCTTGGCAATCCGGGAATGGGGCGCTGCTTGGAAGATAGCGGACGCGGCGTTTCAGGCACGAAGGCGGCGGTGCTGAACTACTGGTGGGGATCGTGGCCGTACCGACCGCGGCGCATCTATGAGGAGGCAATCATGCTCAGAACGATGAGCCGCTGGAGCGAGCTTGTCGACGAGCCGGGACCATCCGCGACCCGCCGCTTCGACGCCGTGCAGGCCACGGTGCCGGAGGAGGACTTTCCCATTTTCTTTTGGTGTTGCACGCCCTTTTTTAACAATAGCCTGCGACGGGCCGGACTGATCCACCGGCAGCGGCTCGTCTCCGCGCAACTGGCGCTCGCGGTGTACGGCTATCGCATCCGGCATGGTCGCCTGCCTGAATCGCTCGCGGCGCTTAAAAAGTACCCGGTCGACAAACCTGTTGGCCTATTGTCTGGCAAGCCACTGGTCTATGAACAGACGGCCGACGGTTTTGCCATCTACGACGAGTTGCCCGAGCAGGGCCGCTTTGAAGTTAGATTTGCCCGCGGCGGCAGCAAGCGATAAGCGGCTGACCTCCGTACCGCGCTCTCCGACTTTGGACTTCGGACTTTGGACTTCGGACTTTGGACTTCGGATCTTGGACTTCAAGCCCGCTGCCGGGCGCTGCTGTTAGCCATCGTCACCGCAGGTATGGCGGGCGGCATTTTCTACAACGCCCAAGCCACCCGGCTCGACCAATCGGCGCTGCCTCGCCCCTGGCTCAATGCTCCATTCGTTCGTACGCCGGATGCGATCGTCGACGAGATGCTGGCGATGGCCGCCCCGCGTCCCGACGAATTGCTCTACGATCTCGGCTGCGGCGACGGCCGCATCGTCGTGCGGGCTGCGGAGTTTTATGGTTGCCGCGCGGTTGGTTTCGATATCGATCCGCAGCGCGTACGCGAGGCGCAACAAAACGCCCGGCGGCACGTCGTTGACAATCGCGTGACGATCGTCGAGCAAGATGTTTTCAAGCTCGATCTGAGTCAAGCCGACGTCGTCACTCTCTATCTCCTGCCACGGCTCAACGAGAGGCTGATTCCACAATTGATGCAGCTCAAGCCCGGCTCGCGAATCGTTTCGCACGATTTCGACCTGCCGGGCATCGTGCCAGACCGCGTTCTGCCGATCACCGTCTCCGACCATCAGGTGGAGCACTTGCTCTATCTCTGGACCGCTCCCTTGCGTGCGGCGGCCTCGGAAGAATGAAGCGGCTGGTGCTCCGTCAAAGAATGTATTGACCACTGCGTTGTGCGTAGGGTGGGACGAGCGAAGCGAGTCCCACCAATAACAGTAGCGGTGGGACTCGCTTCGCTCGTCCCACCCTACGGTAATCCCAGCATCCATCAATCGACGAATGACAAAGCGCTACCAATACGAAGGTCCGGCTTTCCGTCTGAGGGCGGGGTGGCTGGCTAGCCTGACCTGCGACTGGTTCCAGCGGTTGCTTGAAACGGTCGGGCCGGGCGGCTAGTGTGGACGCATTCATTCCACTGCCCGCGAACGTAGCCACATTCGAGATGCGCGCCCTCTGTTTTTCATTGGCACTTGCCGTTTGTTTTTCGCTTCCCTCGGCGGCGTCCTCGGAGGAGGCGCTGATTCGTGCCGACGCCAAACGCGTGCTTGGCCCGGTCAGCCGGTTGCTGACAGGCGCGTGCATCGAGGATGTGAATCATGAGATTTACGGCGGTATCTACAGCCAGATGGTTTTTGGTGAGAGCTTTCAGGAGCCGCCGGCCGAAAGTCCCGTCCGCGGCTTTACCGTGTACGACGGCGATTGGCGGCTGGAGGAGGGAGAAGTTCTTGCGCCCGCCGGAGCAGGTCCTAAGCTGGTGAAAGAGGGGGCAGCCTTTGGCGACGGCGCCGTGGGCGTGGAAGTCTTTTTCTCGCGGCGCATGCCCGGCAACGCGGGCTTGATTGTGCGGCTCGATAAGCCGGGTGTCGGTGCGGACAATTTCGACGGTTACGAGGTGTCGCTCGATACGGGCGCAAACGTCATTCTGCTGGGCCGGCACCGTCACGACTGGCAGCTTCTGCAGACGGCGCCGCTGGAGATTCCGATCGGCAAGTGGATGGCCCTCGAAGCGCTATTGCACGGCAGCACGATCGAAGTACTCGTCGACGGCAAAGAGATGATCCGTTACGAAGACCGCGATCGACCGCTGTTAAAAGGAGGATTGGCACTCCGGCCGTGGCAGCGCGAGGCACGCTATCGGCGACTATGGATGAAAAGCGATCACGATCTGCGGCAGCTTCCGTTCGAGCCATCACAGTCAGATCGCGGTCCTGTCAGTGGCCAATGGCGGCCGGTAACGAGTGGCACAGCCCAAGCACGCTTCGACCTGACGAAAGATCGCCCCTTCGCCGGCGGGCAAAGTCAGCAGATTGAATTCCTAGCGGGTGAGGGCGAGGTCGGCGTCGAAAACCGCGGCCTCAACCGCCAAGGCGTATGCTTTCACGCCAACAAGGGATACGAAGGTTACGTCTGGCTGCGCTCGTCTCTGCCCGCGGAGTTGTGGCTGACGTTGGAGAACGCCGACGGCAGTGACCGCGTCGCCGAAACAAAACTTTCTGCGTCGGCAGGCGACGAATGGCAAAAGGTCGCATTCAAGTTGACGCCCGAACGCACGGTGCAACGCGGGCGTCTGGCCATCTCGT
Organism: Pirellulales bacterium; assembly: GCA_035694685.1. Taxonomy (GTDB): domain Bacteria; phylum Planctomycetota; class Planctomycetia; order Pirellulales; family JAICIG01; genus DASSFG01. The sequence goes on along the minus strand of DASSFG010000214.1, from coordinate 1,454 downwards.
TAAGGCGGCCCGGCTCGGTCGCTCTCGGCCATGTTTTCCTGCAGCCGGGAGAATGGGGACGGTTCAAGGGGTTGCCTGATCGGCGCGACGTCGTGGAAGGCTTAATCGAGCAGGGCCTCACGGTGTTGCGCTATGGCGGCTCGTTGATCAACCACGCGGAATACCGCTGGAAGAAAATGATCGGGCCGCGCGACCGTCGGCCGCCCCATCAAGGCACCTGGTACCGCTATTCGACGAACGGCTGGGGCATTTTCGACTTCCTGAATCTTTGCGAAGCGGCCGGCTTCTTGGCCATTCCCACGGTGAATATGGGCGAGTCGCCCGAAGACATGGCCGACTTCATGGAATACGTGAACGGTCCGACGGACAGTGCTTGGGGGCGCCGCCGGTCCGACGACGGCCATCCTCGCCCATACAACCTGCGATACCTGGAGCTGGGCAACGAAGAGCGCGTGGACGCCGCCTATTTCGACCGTTTTCGCCTACTGGCCGAAGCCATTTGGGCGAAAGATCCGGCTGTGCTGCTCATCGTGGGCGACTTTGTTTACGACAACTCCATCGACGATCCCAACAAGATTACCGGCGCCGCCTCGGGCATCACGAACATGGAGGGCCATCGCCGGATTTTGCAATTCGCCAAGCAAGCCGGGCGCGAGGTCGCGTTTGACGTTCACATCGGCACCGATGGCCCGACCGCCTCCAGTTCGACGCGCACCTTGCCCAGTTACGTGGCAGCCATCGACCGCCTGGCCGACGGGGCAAAACACGAGGTGATGGTGTTTGAGTTCAATGCGGGGAACCACGAATTCCGTCGGGCTTTAGGTAACGCCGGCGCGATCAACGCCATCGAGCGTTTGGGTGGTCGCGTGACGGTCGCAGCGTCGGCTAACTGTTTGCAGGTCGATGGTCAGAACGACAACGGCTGGAATCAGGGCCTGTTGTTCCTGAACCCATGCCGTGTCTGGCCCCAGCCGCCCTACTATGTAACGCAGATGGTGGCGCGCCACTATCTGCCGCTGGCCATCGCCGCCTCCGTGGAGAACGCACCTTCGCTCGACGTGAGCGCCAAACGCAGCGAGGACGGCAAAACTCTTGTGCTGCAGGTGGTGAACACGAGCACCCGGCCCGTGACGGCAGCACTTGAGCTGGTTGAATTCTCTCCTGAAAAACCCACGGCCCAGGTCGATGAGCTGGTTGCCGACTTGAGTGCCTTCAATACAGCCACTGAGCCGGGAAAAGTCTGCCCCACGACGAAAACCTGGCCGCACGGCATCGGTGCTGGCGCGCCGCGTTACACCTTTCCTGCGTACTCGTTCACGATTCTCCGATTCGAGTGATTGATCTCGTGGGTTGCCTGTTTTCAGCACGAACTGCCATTAGATCTTCTCAAACTCCTGCTTGTTGATGCTGCCCGGCACAATTCTGTGGTAGCCCGTGAGCCGCCATTGCTCGAA
>DASSFG010000213.1:0-8669 GCA_035694685.1 Pirellulales bacterium | reverse complement strand
GTGTCCACCCCACAATCCCTGAGGATGGAGCACGCGGTTTGTCCGACCGGGCCGTAACCGACGACCAGGGCCCGCGGCCGATCAGCGCCGTCTGGTGGGCTTGTGGTTGACGGGGGCAAAGTACCGCGGAGTCGCGATTCGCAGCGCTCGCTCAGCAACCTCCACAGCCGAGGCTGCCGCCGCAACCACGCTTCCAGCGGCTGAATTCTGCGGAAGAGTAGTGGATTGAGCGAGATCGCGGCGATGGAGCAGGCAACCAGCAGGCCCGGCGCTTCGGCGGGCAGCAAGGCGTGTTCCTCCGCCAACGCGGCGAGAATGAACGAGAATTCCCCGATTTGCGCGATGCCCACGGCCACCGTCAGGGCCGTGCGCGGCGACGATCTCAACCACCAGGCAAGGCAGAAGGCGACGAGCGGATTGGCAACGTGAATCACCGCCAGCAGCCCCACGACCAGCGGCGCATTTCGCCAGGTCGTCATCGGATCAAACAACATGCCGACCGAGACAAAGAACAGGACCGCGAAGGCGTCGCGCATGGGCAGCGCATCGGCCGCCGCCTGGTGACTGACGGCCGATTGCCCAACGACCATGCCGGCCAGGAACGCTCCCAGGGCCATCGAGACGCCGAACAGCCAGGCCGAGAGCGTAGCCACCGAAAGGGCGACGGCAAGCACGGCCAGCGTAAACAGTTCGCGGGTGCGAGTGCGTGCGACGTGTTCCAGCAGACGCGGCAACGCCTTTTTGCCGCCCCACAACACGATGAAAACGAGGACCGCGATCTTGACCAACGATACGATCAGCGACGGCAAGATGGTCGCTTCCGCGTTGCCTGGCCGAAGGGCCGAGGCGAGGGCCGGAACCATGACGAGCACCAGCACGGTCACGACATCCTGAACGATCAGCCATCCGACGGCGACGTGTCCTTGCTCGCTTGCCAGAACGCCGTTGTCGTCCAGGACGCGCGTGAGCACCACCGTGCTGGCAACCGAGACGGCGATGCCCATAACGACACCGGCGCTCCAGTTCCATCCCGCCGCGACCGTCACGATGCTTCCCAGCAAAGTACCGGCGACGACCTGCCCCAACGAACCGGGCAAGGCGACGCGGCGGACGGCAAACAGATCATCTAAATTGAAGTGCAGCCCCACGCCGAACATCAGAAGAATAATGCCGATTTCGGCAAATTGGGCCGCGCTCGCCGTATCGGCGACGAAGCCGGGCGTTTGCGGCCCGACCGCGACGCCGGCCACAAGGTAGCCCACAATCGGCGAGAGGCCCAAGCGCTGCGTGATGAAGCCGCCCACGAGCGCCGCCACCAGGCAGGTCGACAGTTTCAGGAGGATATCGAGTTCGTCGTGCATGAGCAATAAGGTAGCAGTATAAAGTACGGAGCATGATAGGCACGGCACGACATTTTGTCGCATCTGTCGTCGTTTTGTGCGACAACACGTCGCGGCTTGCCTGTTCAATGGCCGAGGTAAAGTCGTCGGGTCGCGATCGGCCCTGCGGAACTGAAGCTTCGCCAAGGCGTGAAGCGCCGCGGCACGGGGCTTGCGGGTGGCAGCGGCGTTCATGAGCAATTCAACCAGCGTCAAGGGGCCACGCGTCCTCGTTGTCGAGGACGACGCGGATACCGCCGATTTCCTGTCGCGGTATGCGCGGTTGCTGACGTGCGTCGTTCGCACCGCGACTTCGGGCAGGCATGCGATCAAGGAAGCGCAGGAGTTCTTGCCGCAGATCGTGCTGCTGGACATCGGCTTGCCCGACATGGATGGATGGGATCTCGCGCGGCAGTTACGTCAACGGCTTCAACCGCGACCTCTGGTACTGATTGCGATTACCGGCTTTGGCAGCGAGGACGATCGGATTCGCTCCTTGGAGGCAGGTATTGATTACCACCTGAATAAGCCCGATTTTCGCGAGGACCTGATACGGCTGCTGCTACGGCTCGTGGGCCGTGCCTGACAAACGCCGCGGCCGCCCGCGATTCTGACGCGGCAGCACTGTCGCCATGCGACGAATTGTCGCAGGCTAGATGCTCTGTCAAAGCCAAATGTTCGGGTCGGCGTCTGTGGGGAACGCACTCCGTGGCGTTCCGTCGCGCACTGATGGATCGTCAATCGGTGGTTCACGGAACGCCACGGAGTGCGTTCCCTACAGAACCCATTTCGTTGATTGAATCCGAAAACTTAGTCTTGACAAAGCACTAATCGCGGTTCATCTCCGACTGGCAGCCGTTTGAACCCCACGTCTTCAGCTTGCGCTGCAACGTGCGCACGGAGATGCCGAGCGTCGCGGCGGCATGAGTGCGATTGCCGCCGCAGCGCTCAAGGACCGACAGGATGGCGGTGCGCTCCACGTCGTGCAAACGGTCAGTCGAGGCAGAAGCCGCCGTGTCGGCCAATAGTGAGGCGTTGCCGCTGAGATAGGCCGGCAGGTCGTTGAGCGACAAGGTTTCGCCGCTCGCCATCACGACCATGTTTTCGATAGCGTTGCGCAATTGCCGGACGTTGCCGGGCCAATCGTAAGCCAGCATGAATTGCCTCAGCTCAGCGGACATGGTGGGCGAGATCCGCTGATTCTTTTCACAGGCATCGGCCAAAAAGGCATCGATCAGCAGGGGAAGGTCTTCGTGCCGCTCGCGCAAGGGCGGCAAGTCGATCGTAAGCACGTTCAAGCGATAGAAGAGATCTTCGCGGAACGCGCCTTCGGCCACCAGTTCGGGCAGGTTGCGACTTGTCGCGGCCACCAGTCGCACGTCGACACGCCGTTCTTCGTTGCTGCCAATCGGATTTACCGTCAGGTTGTCGAGAACCCTCAGCAACTTGGCCTGTGCCGCCAAGGGAAAGTCGCCGATCTCGTCGATGAACAGTGTGCCCCGGTCGGCGGCCTCGAAACGGCCGATGCGGTCGCGCTCGGCGCCGGTGAACGCTCCAGGCACGTAGCCAAACAGCTCCGCCTCTACAAGGCTTTCGGGCAAGGCGGCAACGTTGACGGCGATGTACGGCCCTTCCTTCCGCCGGCTATACGCGTGGATCGCCGAGGCCACCAACTCCTTGCCGGTACCCGATTCGCCCAGGATCAATACCAGCCCGTCCGTCGGCGCCGCGCGTCGCACCCGCTCGAAAACTTCGAGCATGGCGGGCGACTCTCCCAGGATGGGCCGGCCCCCGATATCGAAAAGCAAACCCTTGTCAGCCGGTCCGGCCGGCGCTCGATCGCAGCGCCCCATCTTGTTGCGGACCAGCACAAGCAAAGCGTCAGGATCGACCGGCTTGGTCAGATAATCTTCTGCTCCCAATTTCATGGCGGTCACGGCCGAATCGACGTCTCCGTAGGCGGTCGCCAAGATAAACGGCGTCTCGGGACGACGCTCACGCCACGATCGCAACAGGTCGATTCCGCTGACATTGCCCATCCGCAAGTCGCTGATGACCAGGCCGACCTGGCCGTCGACGTGGGACAGGGCTTCGTCGGGGTCACGCGCCATAATTACCTGGTACTCCTCCATGCGCAGCAATCGGGCCAACGCTTCGCGTTCGCCCTGCTCATCTTCGACCACCAGAATCGAGCCTTTCTCGCTCATTGAATCGCCTCCACTTTGACCGCGGTGTTTATCTCGGGAAGCCGCACGACGAAGCAGCCGCCCGCACCTCGGCTGGCGTCGTAGGCAATGCTGCCGCCGCCTTCGTCGAGGAATTTCTTGACGAGCGCCAGCCCCAGGCCGATACCCACGTCTTTAGTCGAGTAGAACGGTTCGAAAATGCGATGGCGGTGCGCGGGGGGCACGCCCGGACCATTGTCGCTCACGACCAACTCCACGGACCGCGCGGACCGGCTCACGGCGATTTCGATTCGGCCGCCTTTGCCGACGGCCTCGCGGGCATTGTTCAATAGGTTCAACAAGATCTGCCGCAGCCGCGCTCGGTCGATGCGCGCGTAGCACGGTTCGGCGGCAAGCCGCGCCACCACCGCCACGTGTTGGTCTTCCATCACGTGTTTGACCAGGTCGAGCGCTCGGCGGACCTCTGCGTTCAGATCGACTTCTTCCTCTCGCTGCGGCTCGCTGCGCGCGTAGCCCAGCATCTCGCCGATCAGGGCCGACACGCGGCCGATTTCGCAAACGGATTCCCGCACGACGGAGCTCAATTGATCGTCGGGAAGGTGCGCTTCGCCGCGCTGGACGCGATCGATGGCGTGCAGGTTCAGGCGAATGGCGTTGAGCGGATTGCGCACCTCGTGCGCCAGGCCGACGATTAGTTGGCTCAACTCGGTGATCCGACGCACGTCGGCCAGATCGAGCCGGCGTTGCAGGGCGGCGGCCTTACGCGTGATGACGTACAACGAGGCGGTCGCCACGAGCACGACCAGCACCACGCCGCCCACAACGACGGCCCAGCCGAAGAGTGTAAATTTTTCTTCGGCGGCGAGGGCGGCTTCAAACCACTTTCCGCTCAGTGCCGCGTGGTAAACTCCCACGGCGCGTCCGTTGAACGTGATCGGTAAGCGGACGTCGAACACGGTCTCGCCACCCGTCAACTCCGGCACACCGGTTTCCACCGCATCACTGCCCGCAATGGCCATGAGGCGCTGGTACCAGTTGCTCGGCAGGCGGCCGCCCCGCAACGCAGGACTGCTATGGGCGACAATGGTTTGACCGGCGTCTTCGACCGCCGCATAAGCCCACTTCTCTTCCGGGACGATGTCGGTATTCCAGTGTGCGCTCAGCCAGGGCTGGTCCTGCAATTCGGTGAAGTCAGGGGTGACATGACCTTCAACGAGGCTCCGCTCGATATGTCGCACGGTGCGCTCCGCGTGCGACTGGATTTCCGCGATCTCGGCTTGCAGCAACGATTTGCGTTCTCGGCGCAGATCGCGCACGGCGCCCCACACGCCGAGCACGGCAATGCAGGTCACAGCGACGGCCATACAAACAAACGTCGCGATACTATGGTTGCGGAGCAGGCGTCTGTCTCGCGCAGCCGAATTTGCGTGTTCCATACCACCGCCTCGCCACTCGTTAACCTTGCCGCCTGAATCCTACCAATTCTAGCGTCCGCCGGTTTCTGCCACTACCCGAGGACTTCGGCCGGATCGTTTTGCGGCGCGTTGCCCGCGAAGCGCAGGTGCGACAATTTGTCGTACTTTCTTCGCTGCCATGCGACGAATTGCCACCGCTCGTGAGTGCCGTTGGCGCCTGCTGTCCGGCCATCGGCGAATGCTGCGCACAAATCGGCGACTTCCGTTTGTTGGCATCGGCTTTGCTTTCCGCGAGGGACTTCGCTCGATTCTCATAACCTGCCGGCCGCATGAAGCTTCACCTTGCAATGGTTGCCTTCGCCTTATCGACCTGTCATACCGCCGTGGCGTACGGCCAACTAGTCGGGCTGGCGGACGACATCATCTTCATCTCGAAGGGGGCGAGCAACGGTCGCACCAAGCGCCAACCGGCGGTGATGGACCAGTCGCTCTCGGACAGCATTGCCTCGTTGAGTTACGAGCCCAGCGGTCGCGATAATCCATTTGCCGAATCGACGGAACCGGCGCACTCGAGCAGATCTGCCGCCGGGCGCCGTCCGAGCTTGCTTGCGGCGATGGAGCGATCGACCGCTCGGTCGCGGCACTCGCGTCCCACGCCGCCTCGCAACCGCTTGGGTATGCGTCATCCGGCGGCCGTCCAGCATGCCGCGCCGCGGCTTTATGGACTCCTGGAGCTTCCGACGGGCGAATGGGAGGGCCCGCCGCACGGCCTCACGCTCGACCAGGCCATCGCACGTTTACTGAACGCGAACCCGGAGTTGCGCGCCAAACGTTTTCAGCTTCCGCAGGCCCGCGCCGACGTGCTCTCGGCCAGCCAGCGCGCCAACCCGCTCTATTTCATTTCCGCCAATAACGTTCCTTATCAGTCTTACTCGCCGGGGCGGTTTGGCGCCGTGCAGTACGCTCCGACCATCGTTCAACCATTCGACGTCAACGACAAGCGCGGGGCGCGCACCGAGGCGGCCTCGCACGTCGTGCGCGTGCTGGAGGCCCAATATCAGAACGCAGTGCGGCTGGCCGTACACGAACTTTACCTGGCCTACACTGACGCCATCGTAGCGCGCGAAACGCTGCGCTATGCCGAAGTCAGCCTGACGGGCGCCAAGGCAATGCTCGAAGCTTCGCGGGCCCCAAAGCGAGACGTGGCCGCCAACCAAGCGGACGAGCTGCACATGACGATTCAATCTGAAACTGCCAGACTCGACGTCAGCCAGGCCCGTAGCGAGTTGCTGCGCGCCAAACACCGGCTGGGCGCCCTGTTGGCCATTCCCCGAGAGCAATGCGGCCAGATCGAGGTGCGCGGCCGCATCCGACCTCCGGAACCGCCCCTGCCCCATCGCGAGGCGTTGGTGCAGATGGCCCTCGCCAGCCGGCCTGACGTAGAAGCGTTTCGGTTGGGCATCAGCCGGGCCCGGGCCGACGCTCATGTGGCGAAAAAAGAGCGCATCGACGACATATTCTTGGTGTATTCACCCTTCGTTTTCCAAAATAACGTCCCCATCGGAAAACAAAGCGTCACGAGTTTTTCAGTGGGCGTGATGGGCTCGGTCCCCATCTTTGACCGCAATCAGGGTGAAATCCGCCGGGCAGACGCCAATGTCTCGCAGTCGCAGACGGCGTTGGCGGCCATCGAACGCCAGACGGCGGCCGAAGTGGAAAGCGCGCTGGTCGAATACTACGCCACCCGAGAGGCCGTTGAAGCGATGGAGAAGACGATTCTGCCCGCCTCGGAACGCGCTAGCTCGATTGCCTACCGGGAGCTTGAGGCGGGCCGCACAGGCGCGTTTGAGTATTTCTCTGCGCTGCGCGATCGCAATGACGTCGTCCGCCAATACCGCGACGCCCTGGTCCGTCATCGGCGGAGCATGTTGCAAGTCAACACGGCGGTGGGACGACGCTTGTTGCCGTGATTGCCCGCTGCGTCATTCCGTCGCGGCGTCGCGGTTCACCCTGACGTTTTGGGGTTGTGGCTGCTGGCAGCAACCACGATTATGGATTGCGGTAGGCCGTCTGAAGTCAAAATGGAAAGGGAGGACCATCGTGCGGAGCCAGGTCTGCGGACGCGTCGCGCACTTTATCCACGAGAACTTTCTTTGGTTTCTCGTGGCCGCGTATGGCGTGGCAGCGTTTTGGCCGGCGTTCGGACTTTGGCTACGCGACGTTTCGCTCGGGCAAATCAGCCTCGTCGGCGGCTCGACGCGCGTTTCCTTGAGCATGCTGATGCTGTCCTTCTTGCTGCTCAACGCCGGGCTTGGCGCCGATCCAGGGCAGTTGAAGAAATTGTTGTACGCTCCGTTGCCGCTGTTGGCCGGCCTGGCGGCGAACCTGATGATACCGATCGCGTTCATCTTCGGCGTCACGCAGGTGATGCGCCTGTGGCATAACCCCGACGAAGTGCAGAACATTCTAGTGGGGCTGGCGCTCGTCGCGTCGATGCCCATCGCCGGCTCGTCCACGGCCTGGTCGCATAACGCCAACGGCAACATGGTGCTGAGCTTGGGCCTGGTCGTCTTTTCGACGCTGTTAAGTCCGCTCACCACGCCCGTCGCCCTGCACGCGGTGGGCCTGATGACCACCGGCGACTATTCGGAAGACTTGCACGAGCTGGCCTCCGGCGGCACAAACGCATTTCTGGCGATCAGCGTCATTCTGCCGTCGTTGCTGGGCATCGCCCTGCACCTGTGGCTTGGCAAGTCGCGAATTGATGCAGCAAAGCCGTACCTTAAGCTGTCGAACTATCTGATTCTTTTTCTGCTCATCTACTCGAACGCCTCGATTTCCTTGCCGCAGGCGCTCGGTAATCCTGACATCGACTTCTTAGCGGTCATGGTCGTCATTGCCGTTGGCTTATGCGCCATCGCCTTTGCTGCAGGTTGGGCGATCGCTCGTTTATTGCGCGTGGGGCACGCCGACGAAGCGTCGCTGATGTTTGGCCTGGGAATGAACAACAACGGCACGGGCCTGGTGCTCGCCTCGATGGCGCTGGCCGATCATCCCCGAGCGATGTTACCCATTATCTTTTACAACCTGGTGCAGCACCTGGTGGCGGGCACGGTTGACCGTGTCAAATTCAGCGACCAGACAGCGTCGAACAATCAGCCAACGCCGCTGGCGGAGCCAGCCTTGCAATCGCCCGCCAACTGAGTTGTGCTCTCCGCCACGGATCCCAAGCTGGTTATACCCCGTGGACTCATTACTTTTGTCCGCCAAAATTTTTTGCGGGGGGGGGCTTGCAAGCGACTGTTTTCCTGGTATCGTCAGAGCTAGCTGGTGTAAACCAGTGGGCCGCCCAGGTACCTGCCCCGCCTGCGGTGGCCTTTTTTTTGCGCAATTACCCTGCGCCGCGCCTATTGATGTTGCGCGTTTGGCTGCCGCGGAGCGGCAAAAGAGTGTAGCCGCGAGTGCAAACCCGCGGAAAACTTGGCAAAATCCAATGAAGCCGCGGAGCGGCGACGTAATGCTACGCGTCATCCCTCCGCCGCCGCTCCGCGGCTTCGCCACCCCGCATTACACTGTACCGCGGGCTTCGCCCACGGCTACATTCCGTGCGCCGCTCCGCGGCGGAGATCGAAATGCGCGACATCATAAGGAGCAGCGCGAGCTATGGAATCACGCCGCTTCGCGGCTAC
>DASSFG010000212.1:0-14430 GCA_035694685.1 Pirellulales bacterium | reverse complement strand
CTACGAAGACACGTTCAAGCAGTATCCGCCCGGTGCCATTTGGGATCCCAACAACAACATCAATCGTGGGTCGGCTTTGGTCCACATCCTGCCGTTTGTCGAGCAGCTTCAGCTTTTTCAGGCGTTCAATTTCAACGCCCTGGACACTGACGACGAGGTTTTTCCGGGCACGAGCACGCTGATTGCCTCAACGCCGGTGAACGTTTATCGCTGTCCGAGCAACGATGGGCCGGCGTTTTACTGGAACAACCTCGCGGTCCACACCTATGCGGCCTCGCGCGGTCCGACTGACGTTTTCAACAACGTGAGCTGCTCATGCCCGAATCCCTGGCAGTCGCTTTCGATGGCGCCGCTGGACGACCCGACGATCTTCGCCGGCCCTTTCACTCGCGTCGGCACGACGACGCGTCCGAGCGACATCCAGGACGGATTGTCGAATACGATCTTTTTTGGGGAGGTACGTCCGCTCTGTTCTCAGCACGCGCAGAACGGCTGGGCCAATACGAACGACGGCAACGGCTATTGCACGACGCTGATTCCCATTAACTATGACACTTGCAATCCGAACGCGCCCAACCCGTGCAACCAGCCGTGCAATTGGACGACGGAAGTCGGCTTCAAATCAGCGCATCCCAATGGCGCCCAGTTCTTACTCGGCGATGGCAGCGCCCGCTTCATCAACGAGACAATCGATCATGCCTTTGTCTATCAGGCCTTAGGCGCCAAGGGCGACGGCCGTACCGTGCCGGCGAACTATTGATCGTCGAGGCGGTCAAGCACGGTGCGATCCTTCGTCCGACGGCCGCGACAGGATCCGCCGGAGCCACATGGCAGTTTCCGCGAGCACCTCTCAGATGCCTTCAGGAAGCACCTCAGATGCCGGCGGCGGCGAAGCTCGCTTCTTTCGACGTGTGCGATTCGAGTTCTCCGCGCATCACTCGAACGTGCGGCGGCGCCTCGATGCCAATGCTCACCCGGTGGCCTGCCAAACGGGTGATGGTGATCACGATGTTCTCGTCGATGACGAGCTGTTCGCCTTCCTTACGGCTCAAAACGAGCATGGCTAATCCTCCTTGAAATGGCTCTCGAAACGATTGCGTGAAATGGCAGTTCGCGGGTAACCAACTGGCAGTTGGTCAAAGCGGCCCTAATTGCAGCAAGATTTATGCCAAGTCACGTAGGCGTTAAGCTCCCACAGTGGCAAGCGTTCGTCATAAACCGCTGCCTGACAATGCGTTGTGGTTCGAATGAGAGGAGGCGCACCCGCGCAATTAGACATCTACGTGCGGCTGATGCGAAGGTTTCCTGGCGCGCCAACTGTGTCAAAATGAGCCATGCGCAACCATTCTTACTCCAACGGAGGCGACTTCTGGCGCACCATTCCACTCTACCTGTTTAAGCCTTGACCATCTTGTTAGACTTCGCGGTATGAACAGCTCACTAACAACATTGACGCGGATCAAGCCGGTTGAGCAGGCGTCGGCGGTTCCGCTGCGATGCAATGGCGGCGGGGTGGAGGTGTGCCTCATCACCTCAATGGGACGTGGCCGATGGATTTTCCCCAAGGGCGTAGTCGATCCGGGCGAGACGCACGTGGTTACCGCTCAAAAAGAGGCGCTTGAAGAAGCAGGTATCACGGGGCGCCTGCTGGACCCACCGCTGGGCCAATATCGAGACTCCAAGTGGGACGTTCCTTTGCTGGTGACGGTGTTCGCCATGTCGGTAGAAACGGTCTATGACACCTGGCTCGAAGAAACGCTGCGCCGGCGCCGCTGGACGAACGTGGAAGACGCCCGCGAATTGATTACCGATCCGACCTTGCGTGAGATGCTGGAACTGGCCATTCGCCGTTTCAGCGAGAACGGCGATTAGCGGCATCAATCGACGCCAGCGTCTTGCCGATGGGCTCGTGAAGTACGATATCGGCACGGGGGTCGAGCGGTGTGGCGTCGCGGTTGATGATCACGAGCCGCGAGCCGGCTTCTTTGGCGACGCGCGGCAGACTGGCGGCCGGCTCGACCACGAGCGACGAGCCGATCGCGAGAAACAGATCGGCCTTGCGGCTTAAGGCAAATGCTTCGTGCAGCACGGCTGCGGGTAGTTGCTGGCCAAAGGAGATGGTGGCGTGCTTCAGCAGTTCGCTTCCGCAAGAGCGACACGAAGGCACTTTGCCCGTCTGCTGGAACTCGGCCACCATTTCGTCGGCATCGTATCGCACCTGGCAATCGAGACAGCTTACCTCTCGCGCCGTACCGTGCAGTTCGAGCACACGGTGACTGCCGGCTCGTGCGTGCAGTCCGTCGATGTTCTGCGTGATGACAGCCTGCAGTCGTCCGGCCTCCTCCCAGCCGGCCAGCGTGCGATGGCCGACGTTGGGCTCGGCGCGGCTGAAGTCGAGCTGCCCTTCCGCCTTCTGCTGCCAGTATTCCAACCGCGCCTCTCCGCTTGCCAGAAACTCCTGGTAGTAGATGGTGCGGTAGCGGGTCCAGATGCCACCGGGCGAACGGAAATCGGGGATTCCGCTTTCCGTACTGATGCCGGCTCCGGTAAAGGCCACGGCACTTTTTGCCTCGGCAAGCCAGGCGGCGATTTGCGAGATGTCAGTCATGCCGGTTGAATGGCCCGTGGCCCCGCCCGCATGTTTTGGCAATATCCGCCCTCGCGAAAGCCCTGTCAAATTGCCGGCAGCTTTTCGATCTCGTTGCGGCTGGGCAATGAGGGCTGGGCGCCCGAACGCGTCACCGCCAGGGCCGCGGCGCGGTTGGCAAAGCGGGCCGCCTCGACAAGGCTGAGACCCTCGGCCAAGGCGACGGCAAGGGCGCCGTTGAAGGCGTCGCCCGCCGCCGTGGTATCGACGGCGGGTACCTTGTGGCCGGCAAACGGCTCCGGCGGATCGCCGGCCACCAGACATCCCGCCGCGCCGAGAGTGATCACACAGTCGCGGACGCCCATCTGCCTCAGTCGGTGGCAAATCTGCGATGGGCCACCGCCACCCTCTTCGTCACCGATCAACTCGGCGGCTTCGATTTCGTTGGGGGTCAGTACGTCGGCGAATTTCAACAACTCGATCCGATTGCGCAGCGCGGAGGAGGGCGCAGGATTCAGGATTGTCAGTAGTCCGTGTTCTTTTGCTCGCTTTAAGGCGCGGGCCACGGTGTTGATGGGAACCTCGAGCGAGACGAGTAGCAGCCGAGCGCTGGTAAATAACTCTGCCGGAATCGCATCGATATCGTCGGCAGTCAGTGCGGCGTTGGCGCCGGAGGCCACGGCGATGGCATTCTCTCCCCGGTTGTCGACGACGATCTGCGCTACGCCGGAAGGCATACCGGCGACGATCTTGAGAGATCGCAAGTCGAGGTTCTCTCGCTGTAAATCGGCGAGCGACTGCCGGCCGAAGGCGTCGTCGCCCACGGCGCCGACAAACAGCACGGGCCCGCTCGCCAATCGAGCGGCGGCCACCGCCTGGTTTGCACCTTTGCCGCCCGCGGCCTGGAAAAAGTCGCCGCCGAGCACGGTTTCGCCCGGCCGGGGCAAGTGCGGCACGCGGATCACCAGATCGGTGTTTACCGAACCAACGACGATGATCTGCGGCGACATACGGGCAATCACTTCATCGGAGTCATACTTCACGCGGTCGATTGTGAGACGTTTGGTCGCGCCAAAACTTGCGGTGGCTGGGGCAGAGCCGCGCGATAGATTACACTCTTGCGGTACGGTTCCGCCGCGGCGATGCCCCGGTTTCACCACCACCGGGGCATCGCTGGCCGGCAGCGGCTTCGCCAAATGCCACATCGAGCGCGGCCAGCTTCTGCCCCAGCCACCGAGTAAGCGTCGTTGTTGGCCGCGTACAGTATATATTTCACGCCGCCGAAAAGAACGCTGGCCTATTTGAATTTAAACAAAGAGCCCAGGCCGGACGACGACGCGGTGTTGCTCGTCGTCGATTGAGGAACGGTTGGTAGACGAACAACCTGGCCGGCGGGCAGCCCCGTCGAAATCCCAGCATTGGCGATCGTCGAGTTTCCTCCGCTGGCCGCTGGTGGGCTCGCTCCGCCCAGTGAAGGCCCTGCGGTTCCACTGTTCAGCGATGGCCCACTCGTCCCGCTTACCGATGCCGGCGGCGGGGCTCCTCCCGCCGTCTTGGTAGGTTGGGCCGGCTGGTTGGCGGTGCCTTTGTTCGCCGGTCGGCGAGCGAGTGCCGGCCGCGAGGGGAACTGAGCGTTTGCCGCCACGGCGACGTCGGGCTTACGTAACGGTACGGCTTCTTTGCTTTTCCGGGTAACCAGGAAGCGGCTGCCCGCAAAGTGCGTGCTATCATAGATGTTGCCGCGCTGGAAGGGACCCGTGCCGAGGAACCACGAATCTTTGGCCGAGGCGACAATCGGAAACGTGCCCGATTGCCAGTAGGCCTGACCCGACTCGCGATGGTAGGCAAAGCAGGCAAGCTTGACGACACCCTTTTGCGCCGTGGTCTTGGCGAAAGGAATCTCTGGGATGGCCGAGGGCATGCCCATCATACCGGTGCCAAGGCTAATGGCCGGGACGCCCACGAGCACGTCGTGGTGATCGGTGCCGACGGCGCCTGACCGTACTTCGACCACGTAATCGGCTGCGTCGGCGGTGGCCGTCAAGACGCAACCTTCCGACAACATGTGCTGGCGCAACGTGCTCAGCACGTAACCTTTATCGACGCAATCGAGATATTGCGAATCGAGGTAAACGTATTTGTCCATAAGGGGCGTGAAGTCCATATTGTCGATGGCTCGGTCAACCGCCGTCGAGAGCAGTAACTGCTCAGTGGCTGTGCGCGAGGTATCGGACCACTTCGTGGTTCCGCAGCCCACGACCAGCACGGTCAGCCAGATGGTGTGAAGATAGGTTAAGCGCATCGAATAGATGATTTTCTGGACCGGCTCGCGAGAGAGGCTGCCACCGCCTGCCGGGCGACGGAGTATAGCGAAATGGGCCGCCGGCCAAAACGCTGATTGGAAGCGGCCTGGTCACGTGGGCGGAACGGGGCTCTCGCGGGGCCACGCGAGAATTGGAGGATGGCCTTCCCAGACCGTCATCGTCTCCGGTGACGGGCTAGGAAGCCCATCCTCCAACTGC
This sequence comes from Pirellulales bacterium, assembly GCA_035694685.1. Classification (GTDB taxonomy): domain Bacteria; phylum Planctomycetota; class Planctomycetia; order Pirellulales; family JAICIG01; genus DASSFG01. The sequence goes on along the minus strand of DASSFG010000212.1, from coordinate 9,321 downwards.
AAGCTTAGAAAAAGATGCGGACGACGGTTTCCGCGACGCAAGCGGGCTTCGTCTCGCCCTCGACCTCAAAGCTTTGCTTGAACGTGGCCTGCACGCTGCCTCGCGTCTCTTTCAGCGCCGCCAATTCGCAACTCATGCGCACGCGTGAACCTACCCGCACGGGGGCCGGAAAACGCACGCGGTTGACCCCATAGTTCAAGATCATGTTCGCCCCCTCGATCTCGAAGATGTCTTGAACCAGGTAGTTACAGAGCGAGAGAGTTAGAAAACCATGTGCTACGGTGGTGCCGTAAGGCGACTCGCGGCGGCAGCGATCCGGGTCGCAATGAATCCACTGGTAATCGCCGGTGCCGGCCGCGAAGGCATCGATCCGCTCTTGGGTGATCGTCACCCACGAGCTGGCGCCAAGGTGCTGGCCGACGAGCGATCGCAGCCCTGCGAGCCCCTTTATCACGCGTTGCGCCATGCATGACCTGACTTGAATCGACTACTCTACGCAGACTCGCACTTCTCGCAAGTCTGCCGGAAACGGATCCCGCCCGAAAAGGAATGCCCCAAATGCGCAGTATACGTTCTGGGCCCGGTGTCGGAAACGGACAATCCGGCGAACCGGCATTGACCCATCCCGCTTGGCCTCCCTAATGTGCAGCCCCGTTCTCAGCGCCTCGACGGCGCGCTGGGGGCCGATCACGGTGCGCGCCAAGAAAACTAACCTGGTTCATGCCTATGCCCAGCGATTCGATGTGCGGGGACATGCGTCGCCGGCTGAGCTGGCTGACGGTGGTCTGCGCCGCATTGTTATCGTTGGGCTGTGGCGCCACGCAGTACGTCAAGCTGCGCTCGGTGCCGCGCAGTCCGCTGGTCGAACAGCTCAAGCTGACTTCGCGCGGCGGCCCCGAGCCGAGCGAGCGGACGCTGCAATTGCTGCGGCAATACGCGCTGCTGAGCGATCTGCACGGCGGCATGCAGCCGCTGCTCGACAAGTTTCAAGCCATTCTCGATCGGGAGACGACGCCGGACAAGGTTTACGCGTTCGCGGAATTGAATTATCTCGCCGGCCGCAAGGCGGAGTTGAAGAACCCTGACCTGGCGCTCGACTATTTCGGCACGACGGTTACGCACGCCTATCTTTATCTCTTCGACCCGCGCTACGGGCCGATGCGCAACCCGTATGATCCCGAGTTCCGCGGCGCCTGCGACCTGTACAACGGCGCGTTAGAAAGCGCTTTGCGATTGCTCGAGCGGCGTGGCGGCCTCTTGCCCGGCCGGACTTACAGCATCGAATCGGCCAGCCAGGCCTGGGACGTAAAGATCGCCGTCGCCAAGGGCCGTTGGCAAGCAGACGATTTCGCGGGCTTCAAGTTCGTATCCGACTATGAAGTGCAAGGTCTGCGAAACCAGTTTCACAGCTTTGGCCTGGGAGTGCCCCTGATTGCGCTGCGCGAACGCCGCGGCAATCAGCGGACCGACGAGCAGTTTTTGCCGGCGTTGTTGAGTTTTCCGGTGACGGCTTTCTTGCACGTGGTGCCCGACTCCGGTGCCGCCCCCAGCGGCACACGGCCGCGGCACGTGGCAGTCCTGGAGCTTTACGATCCGCTCTCCGCCACCGACATCATCGTGGGCGACCGCCGAGTGCCGTTGGAGACCGATCTCAGTACGCCGCTGGCCTATTTTCTGAACGACCCCCAGCTCGACCCCAACAATCCGCGGCTCAACCTCGAATCGGTAGCGACCCAGGGACTATTACACCCTGAAAAGACGGCGCCCGAGGCCGGGCTCTATATGCTGCAGCCGTACGAGGCCGACAAAATTCCGGTGCTGATGGTGCATGGCTTCTGGTCGAGTCCCATCACTTGGATGGAAATGTTCAACGACCTGCGTGGCGATCCCGAGATTCGCAAGCATTACCAGTTCTGGTTTTATCTCTACACCACGGCCCAGCCCTTCTGGCAAGCCGCGGCTCGCCTGCGCAAAGACCTGGCCCATGCTCGGGCCGTGCTTGACCCCGAGAAGCGCGAGCCGGCATTCGACCAGATGGTGCTCGTTGGGCACAGCATGGGAGGGCTGGTGGCCAAGATGCAAACCGTGGCCAGCCGCAACGATTTTTGGAACCTTGTTACCGACAAGCCGTTTCAGCTTGTGAAGGGCTCGCCCGAGGAGCGGCGGCATCTCGAAGACGTGTATTTCTTTCGGCCTGAGCCTGCCGTGCGTCGGCTGATCACGATCGCCACGCCGCACCGCGGCAGCCACTTTGCCAATTCGGCCACGCGGTGGCTGGCCAACGAGCTGATCAGCCTGCCGCAGATCCCCTTGCTGCACCGCGACGAGCTGCTGAAAGAGAACCCCAATTTTTTCCGCGAGCATAGCATTTTGCAGGTGAAGACGAGCGTCGACTCGCTTTCGCCCGATTGCGCGATTCTTCCCGTGTTGCTCAATGCCCAGCAGCCCCCTTGGCTGAAATGTCACAACATCGTAGGCGTCTTGCCCGACAAGGGATTCATCGGTTCGGTGGCCGGCGGCAGTGACGGTATCGTGGCGTATGAGAGCGCGCACCTCGACAACGTCGTTTCCGAGCTCAAGGTACCTGCCGACCACCTCGCGGTGAACCGTCATCCATTGAGCATCCTGGAAGTACGCCGCATCCTGCTCGATCACCTCCGTGACCTGCGTGCGTTTCCGTATCGTGCGCCGCAGCGTCAACGAACGGCGCTAAAGTAGCGGGCATGCTCGACTTGTTCCGTCGCGGTTTTCCCCTAGTGCTCGGTCAGCCGCGCTGTGATGGGTCAGCGCGGTGGCTGGGGCAGAAGCTGGCCGAGGCAGACGTCGTTCCGACCAAAACGCGGTGCCGGCCAGCGATGCCCCGGTGGTCGCGCTACCGGGGCATCGCCGCGACGGAGCGGATTGCGCGGGTTGCGCGTGAGACCGCGGCTCTGCCCCAGCCACCCCATAGTATCCATCAATCGACTGCCGACAGAGCAATAGTGCCCGCGGTCATTGCTCTCGCGAGCACTACTCGGGGCTCCGCGCGATGCGAGGAACGCTCTTGGGCGCGACGGCGAAGGCAGCAGCGGAGCCAGCGGCGGGTGTCGTCACCGTCGCGGCAACCGGCCGCTTGTTCAGGTTCTGGATGCCGCCGATCGCCAATGCCTGCTGATCGCCGGGCGGAGTCGAGGCAATCGCCGTCGTTGGGCTGACAAGCTGCCGATGAACGACGATGTCCTGGTTCACCACCGTCTCCGTGGTGACCGGCACGCGCACCATCCGTGTCACCGGCACCAGGCTGCGCTGCACGACCGGTACCTTGACGACCTCGGTGCGCGTTTCCCAGCGCGTGCGCGGCACCAGCCGCTGCGCCAGGTAAGGTTGCACAAAGGGATTGAAGCGGCCCACCCAGTACGACTCCCAGTGATATTCGGTGACGGGCACGACGTAGCTGCGATAGGTGTCCTGCGTCTGAACGTCGCACTTTTCCTGGTAGTAAGTCTGGGGCTGCTCGACGCACTGCGTTTGCGTCTGCGGATGGCTGATGGTCCGATGCACCTCGTTCCAGACCTGGCCGTTGGCATCGGTCACGGTACGGGTTTCGTCGGCGGCCGCGGTGGCGGCCAGGAAAACTGACCAAAGAACGAAGCTGTACCGCAGCATCATGGAATCTCGCTCGAATTCACCTCAGAAACAGAGAAGCCGCACCCTGGCCCTTTATCGGCAAGTTTCCTATAACGGCGTTAATCTGGGCCGGTGGGCGCGGTACGCGTTACTATTGAACGCTGCCAGATGCGTATGGTCGACAAGGTGGGCAAGCTTGGGGAGACAAAGTGATGATCAATAAGGAACTTCTCGATATCCTCGTTTGCCCGGAGCTCCGCACGCCGCTGACCGTGGCCGACGACGAGCTGCTGGCGGCCCTCAACCGCGCGGTTGCCGAAGGCCGCTTGAAGAACCGCGGCGGAGAGCGTGTCGACCGGCCGCTCGACGGCGGACTGGTGCGCGAAGATCGAGAGGTCGTCTACCCCATTCAAGACGGCATCCCGATCATGCTGGTCGACGAGGCCATTCCGCTCAGCCAGGTGACGGAGGGCAAGGCATGAGCGGCAAGACGATTTTTCAGCGGATTATCGACCGTGAAGTGCCGGCCGACATCATTTTCGAAGATGAGCATTGCCTCGCCTTCCGTGACATTTCGCCGCAGGCCCCGACCCACGTGCTGATCATTCCTAAAAAGGCCATCATGTCTTTTAACGACTTGACCGATGGCGACGCCGCTCTCCTTGGCCATATCATGCTGGTAATTCGCAAGCTGGCCGACGAGCTGGGCCTTGGCGGTGGTTACCGTGTGGTGGCCAACTGCGGCCCCGATGCCGGTCAATCGGTCGATCACCTCCACTTCCACCTGCTCGGCGGACGTTCGCTAAGCTGGCCGCCCGGCTGACGCCTAGCCGGAGTGCCATTTTCGCCGGGGCGGTGATCTTGACCCGTCGTCCGAACGGTGCGACAAGCTGTTATGGTGGGACTCGCTTCGCTCGTCCCACCCTACGCATTGTGCCACACGTCTGACGGACGTCCCGTTCGTGGCCGTGTGAAGTTTATCGAGGAGGCTGTCGTCTTATGGCTCGTGTGCGGCGCAAGACAAGCAGTGCGGCAACCGCGCTGGCGGGCTTTGCCATCACGATGCTGGTTTTGCCGCTGGCGATCGGCTGGTGGTCCGGCCCGCCGCGATCGGCGGCGCTGGAAGCGAAATGGGACGCGTTCGCCAGCCGAGCCGACGAGTTTGACGTCGTCTTTATTGGCACGAGCCACGTGGAACGGCACATCGACCCGCGCGTTGTCGATCGGACGCTTTTCGAATTGGGCAGCGAGTTGCGCTCGTACAATTTCGGTTTGCCCAAGATGAGCATGTTGGAAGGCGCCGAGCTCATCGAACGGATATCGCGGCTACGCCCCCGACGTCTGAAGCTGGTCGTCCTCGAACCCACGCTCTATCTGTACGACGCCGACAACTGGTCCACCGACCGCGCTATGGCCGAACATGACTGGCAGGGCACGATGCTGGCCGCTCGGTTGACTTGGGCAAGCGAAACTCGCCGCCAGTCGACCGTCTGGGGAAAGCTGAAGTGCATTACGCCGCATGTGCTGAGCTTTGTCTGCCGTTCGTTTGGACTACGGAGCGCCGACCGGCTCTTGGACGATGCAAATTGTGAAACACCACAGAGCGCATTTTTTCAAGCCGGCCGTTGCGACCCTCTTCCGCCTTTGGACGCCGCCGCCGGTTTTAGGCCCCTGCCGGTGAACGACCACGCCGCAGACGCCAGCGGCTGGAGAGAGCGGTTTGCTCGTTTTATGGAGTTTGAACCGGACTGGAGCGGCGTTTCGCTCAGTGATGTGGAATTGGCCTATTTCGACTGTTTGCTTGAGCGGATTCGGCAAATTGGGGCTGAGCCCGTGTTGTTGCTTGGCCCAAAGGTCAAACGCGACTCGCACACGGCCGCGGTCTATACCAGCCACCGACAGCATTGCATCGACGCCGCGCTGATCGATCACTTGCGCGGTCACAGCGACACCGACCTTTATCAACTTCCATATTGGCACGACTTCGATCACCTCAACGCAGACGGTGCCGCACTCTTTTCGCGGCAACTGGCAGTCGAGCTTGCTCGTCTACTCGACCTGCCTTGCGCATTCGTAACGGAAGCCGACTTCCCCCAGCCGCAGACTTGCCGGATAATTCCCGAAAGATAAAGCGAAAGTAACAAGGTTCTGCGGCCGAACGGCCGATTCTATTGGCGCAATGAACTGCACTCCCGTTTGCCGCGGGAAGTGAACCGACGATGACACGATTTAAACTCCACTACTGTTATGGCATGCTGCTGGCCGCGGCATTCGCCGTCGTCGTTGGCCAAGGGAAGGCCCCGCGACACTGTGCAGCGAATCTTTCCGGCGGCGATTGCCATGTAGCTTTCGGAGCGACGACCGCTCCTGTCGATCGCCGCCACGTTGAATGCGGACGGACGTCGCCGTTCATGTCGGCGGCGGCATGCGAGGACACCGACGACGACGAAATCTCGGATCGAGAGCCTGCTTCGCAACCCTTGTCGCCGTTGGCCTCTCCCTCTCGCCGGGCCACACGCATGGCCTCGTCGGTGCGGCAGCAAACGCTCAATACCCTTAACGCTCTCTGCGTTCGGCTGCAAATCTGAACGGCGCAGTCATTGCCGTTCTTGCCACGTTCGGGCGACGCCGCCTGGACTTCTTCTATACCCGTACCACAGCCCCGCGCCGCCGCGAGCAAAGCCCGCGCGTGCGCACAAGGAGAGAGCACGATGTTTACCCTTTCGTTTTCAAATCGTCCGAATTCCGTCCTGATGGCCTTGGTCGATCTGCAGGTGCAGCGTTGGCAGGCGGTGCAAGAGAACCAGCGATCGGCGCCGCCCAGCGCCGTCGAGCGACCCCAGGCATCTGCCCAGGCGCGATTGCAGGCGAGTCCCTTCCTGCCGCTGCGTCATCTGCGTTGTGAGGGCGATTCAGGAAACGTGACCATCCGCGGCGGAGTGCCAACCCAATACCTGAAAGACCTTTCGGCCTTGCTCGTCAGGTCGATCGACGGCGTTCGACGCGTCACCAACGAGGTCGAGGTGCTGCCCCTGGGCTGGGGCAATCAGGCCCACCTCGCCGGCGGTCTTTAATGCTGCAACCAAGTGGAACGGAATTTATTCCGTTTCGCACGTTTCCAACGGAATAAATTCCGTTCCACGACGAACAAGGTTTGCTCTCATTCAGCCAGCGTCAGGACGCTGTTATGATAAAAGCCGGCCTGCTCAGGATTGCCCGGATCGGCACGCCAGGTGGCGCCGTCGACGACGTATTTGTACTCGTGCTTGCCCGGCTTGAGCGTGAGCATAGTAGTGTAATTACCTTCGGCGTCGGGGCCGTCCATTTTGTGACCCGTCGGCTTCCACTCGTTGAACTCGCCGGCCAGGTAAACCTCGCGAGCTTCAACGTCGGGCCGGTAATGAAACGTGACTTCGTAGTCGCCGCCTGCGAGCCGCTTGGCCGCGGGCAGGCCCAGCGAAAGATCCTGATCGGCGCGGGTCGTTTCAAACGTGCCCACGAGCATCTCTTCCCAGGTCTGTTCGCCCCACCGCACGGCGCTCGTGGGGTCGGGGTTCGTCGGGTTCTCCGCCGAATTGTCGAACGAAGCCGTGCAATGGATTACCGTCCCCTCGGGCATGCGCTTCGGCTCGGCGAACACGTAGGAGTTTTGCCAGTTGAAATCGTAACGCGGCACGTCGAGCAACGTTTCGCTGGTGCCGTCGGGATAGCGAGCGTCAAAGCGGAATGACTTGCCGCGCAGGTGCATGTGCGGCAGCAGCGAATAGAGCCGCGTCTCCTGGTCGAAACGGTGCTCCGCATCGGCCACGTAGTTGGCCTCGCCAGGCGGGATGTGCAGCTTGAAGTTGATGCAAAGCTGCGTGAGCAATTGCTTTTTGACCGTGTCAGGCCGGGCAAAGATCAGCCCCGCCACACTCTGATCGACCTGCTCGCTGCCGTTAGGCGTGTAATGACACTGGATCTTCAGCTTCGATCCCTTTGGAACAAATTTGGCGTGACCCTCGCGGAAAACCGAAGCCGGCATGCCGGGCGAGTACGCCGCTAACGAATTGAAAAGCACCGCTTCCGGCCGCTCTTTGTCCGCACCCGGCGGCACATAGTAAAGAACCAGGTGATGGACGACGGCGCGATTGCCCGGACGTACCTCGGCCGCCTGAATCCATTTATCTTCATCGAGCGTCACGTCGACCACGAACGTCTGATAAGGCACCACGCCCTTGGCGGGCACTGTGAACGCCTGGGGCATTGAAAAGACCAGATCGGGCTTGCCGATGCGCCAGCCTTCGACAAACTCCGGCGGGGCCGGCAGATCGGCGGGATCGCCTGCGGGCACACCATTGTCAATCCATTTGAAGATCAGCTCCTTCGCCTCGTCAGGCAACCGGGCGTCGTTGCGGAAATGCCCGAACTCGGGGCTGGCGTGCCACGGCGGCATGCGCCGCTGGGTGATAACCTCGCGAATGGTCTCCGTCCAACCGACGACGTCGTCGTAGCTGGTGAGCGTGAACGGACCGATCTCTCCCTTGCGGTGGCAGCGGACGCAATGAGCGTTCAGAAGCGGCGCGATGTGCTTGGTATAGGTAATGTCGCCGGTTGCCGGCTTACGGTTCACGCGGCCGATGTAACAGCCGGGTCCGTGCATAACCGGCGTTGGCACTGCCTTTCCGGCCAGCACCGCGTCAATCGCCTCAGCCAGAAAACGATGCTCGGCCTTGGGGCGCACATAGCCTACACCGAACTGATCGTCGATCGGGCCCCAATAGCGGACCGCTCGCTGGCCGTCGAGCACGAACACCTCCGGCGTACGGATGGCGGCGAACTGGTCGGCAATCTTGTTGCCGGGGTCTTTCAGCAAGGTAAAGTCGACGCCATAACTGCGAGCGTAGTGCGCCATCTCCTGCAGCGAGTCTTGTTGATTTGCATCGATGCCTATGAAAGCGACACCTTGCGGCTCATATTCCTTGGCCAGTTTCGCGAACTGCGGCCCGTATTGCAGGCAGAGAGGACACTCCGTGCCGAGAAACGCCACGACGACGGCCTTCTTGGCTTTGAGCTCATCGAGCTCGTGCCAGGCGCCCAGATAGTCTTGCAGCTTGAAGTTGTCGACCTGTTTGCCGATAGGCGCGGTTGCTTCGGGCGTGTCTGCGGCAACGCAACAGGAAAGAACGAGGAGTGCGAGTGCTGACATCAAAGGCTCCTGAACTATGCCCGCGCGGGTTCGAGTTCCACGAAATGTTCGGCGCCGTAGGCTTTGGCGATGACGACGATGCCGCCCTCGGTCACGGTAAAGCCTCGGGCACGGTCGTGCTCGTGGTCGTAGCCGACCTCGACGCCGGAAGGTATGTGAACGCCTTTATCGATAATCGCCCGGCGCACCTTGGCGTGCCGGCCGATATCGACGCTCTCGAATAAGATTGAATCTTCCACCTGGGCATAGCTGTTAATGCGGGTGTTCGAGCCGAGGATCGAGTGCGTGACGCTGCCGCCCGAAACAATCGAGCCGGAACAAACAATGCTATCGAGCGCCTGCCCGCGGCGGGCGTGTGGACCCGCCTCTGAGAATACGAATTTGGGTGGCGGATAGGTCGGATGATAGGTGCGAATCGGCCAATGGACGTCGTACATGTTTAGTAGCGGATCGACGGCGACCAGGTCCATGTTGGCTTCGTAGTAGGCGTCGAGGGTGCCTACGTCGCGCCAATAGGCGTCGTTCTT
>DASSFG010000211.1:0-12570 GCA_035694685.1 Pirellulales bacterium | reverse complement strand
ACCTTTCTTTTGTGTTGTCACTTCTCGTTGGTCGACGACCGGCGAAGCAAAAGAAAGCGGCTCCGCCGCAAACCAAAGCGGCGATGAATCGCCGCACTCCAAAGGGCGTCCGCCCCGTTGGGGCAGGCCGTCTGCGGTGACCCGCTCAGAACGAGATGGAGGTTTCATGCCAGGACCGCCTTGATCGGAGTTCCGTCGGTAATGGAAATCGGGCGGCCGAGGTTCGACGTCTGCTGTGCGTCGCAGGGCACGCCGAGCGCTTCGCAAAGCGTGGCCAGCACGTCTTCGGCGCCGACCTGCCCGTCGACGACGGTCATGCCGTCGTCGCTGGTGCGGCCGAAGGCTTGCCCGCCGGCGATGCCGCCGCCGGCCAGGACGCACGACCAGGCATTCGGAAAGTGGTCTCGGCCTTGGTTGCCGTTGATCCGCGGCGTGCGGCCAAACTCGCCCATCCAAAGGATCGTCGTTGAGTCGAGCAAGCCGCGCTCATCGAGCTCTTTCATGAGCGTGGCCCATCCGGCGTCGAGCGTCGCCGAGAGTTGGCGGACCTGGTTGAAGTTGTCGGCGTGCGTGTCCCAGCCGATGCCGCCGCTCGAGGTGCCCAACGAGACTTCGATGAATGGCACGCCGCGCTCGATCAATCGCCGGGCCAGCAGGCAACCCTGGCCAAACACCGATTTACCATAAGCCTCGCGGACCGCCTCCGCCTCTTTCGAGAGATCGAATGCCGCCGCGTCGTCGCTATTCGTCAAGCTCACGGCGCTCTCGTAGACCATGCGGTGCGTTTTGGCGGCGCCTGTCTGGTGCGCGGTGAGAAACTCCGACCCCAGCGTCTTCCATAGTGCAAGCCTCTTGTTTACGCGGCTTGCGGCAATCTCCGGGCGAGGCTCAAGATCTTTAACCCGAAGCTGCGGATAATCGTCGGCCGTCTGGTCCGTCGCGCCCGGCACGTCGGCGGCGCCGACGATCAAGGGAGCGAACTGCGGTCCGAGAAAACCGGGGCCGAAGGCTTCCTGATTGAACGCTCGGAATGGACCGACGCTGATGTAACCTGGCAACCCGAAGGGTCCGCCATTGCCAAGCTGATTGGCCAACGACGCGCCGATGCTTGGATATTCAACAGGCCCCATCGGCTTGTGTCCGGTGCGCATCAGATACGTGGCGCGGCCATGATCGCCTTCCTTGGTGTTGAGGCCACGGATCACGGCCATCCGCTGGGCATATTCGGCCAGCTTGGGCAGATGCTCGCTGAATCGCAAGCCCGCAGCGCCGGTTTCGATCTCTTTGAATTCGCCGCCATTTTCGTGGCCGGGCTTCAGGTCGAAGGTATCGGTTTGGGCAGCTCCGCCGCTCATCCAGAGCAACACACAGTGGCGTCGACGCTGAGGATTGGCGGCCAATTCGCGGGCAAACAGGGGAAACCAGCCGCTCACACTATAGCCGGCGGCGCTGACCCATAGCGAGTTCAGCACGGTGCGTCGCGAAAGGAACGTTGACATGGAAAGTTGCTCCAATCAGTGATTCATGGTAAACTCGGCGCTGTTCAAAAGCGCCCAGAGAATGTCAGCCAGCGGCCCTTGAATTGAGGCGCCGTCATCCCGCTCGGCGATGTGCTGCCGCAGCACATCCCATTCGCCCGGCGTCGGTCGCCGCGACAAGGTGGCCATGTATAAGACCTCAACGCGTTGCTGGTCGTCGAAGAACGGGGCTTCGAGCGACTTCAAGAGGCCGCTGCCGGCCAGGTCTGTGGCGTTGGCGACAAGCGCGCCGTTCATCAAGGTCAGCGCCTGAGGAATGCCGCCTTGATACTCGGTCGCTCGACCGCTGAGCACGCTGAACTCTCGCAGAAACTCGTCGCGCGGCGAATTGCCCACGCGGAGCACGGAGAAACTCTCCGATTCGCTCTCCACCAGCATCGATGCCACGGCAATGCAATCATAAAGCTGCTCGGCGGTCAGCATTTTCACGTTCATCTGCGCGAACCACTCGTACCGCTTTTCGTCGGGCGTGGGGGCACCGCTCGACAGCCGATAGGCCCGCGACAAGACGATGGTGCGGAACAAGCGTCGTAGATCAAACTCGTTTCGCACGAGTTGCCCCGCCAACAGATCCAGCAATTCGGCCGACCGCGGTGGATGCCGCGTGCCGAAGCCGTCAACCGGTTCGACAATTCCCCGGCCGATGAGGTGCGCCCAGACGCGGTTCGCTGCGGCACGGGCAAAATACGCATTCCGAGGACCGGTCAGCCAGCGGGCCAGTTGTTCGCGCCGCGCCGCCGAAGCGGGCGATTCGTCATAGGGCGAACCATCGAGAAAGCGCGGCGGTATGACGGTTTCCGAATCGGGCAACTTGACTTCGCCGCGGTCGACGTCGCTCACCCGCATCACGGTCGAGACCGATTCTAATTTGCCTTGCGGCCGCGAAATGCGGGCAAAGAACGCCGCATAGCTCCAAAAATCGCGCTGCGTCCAAGGTTCAAACGGGTCGTTGTGGCACTGCGCGCATTCCAGCCGCATGCCCAGGAATACCCTGGCAGTACGAGCGGCCAATTGGTCGGCGTCGAGCTTCAGGGCCGCATAGAACAACAGCGGCCCCGACTTCGACAGCCGCCCCTCGGCCAACAGCAGCTCCCGCACCAAGCGGTCGTAGGGCGTGTTCTCGGCGAAACGATCGCTCAACCAGGACTCGAAGGCCGGCACGCCGCCAAAGCGTGCCAGGTCGATGCCTTCGGGAAGCAGAAAGCTGCGCCAGACGGCTGCCAGATGCGTGGCGTGGTCGCGGCCGGTCAACAAGCGGTCCACCAAGGTCGGGTACCTGTCAGACGAAGCGTCGTTAAGATAGTTCTGCACCTCGTTGACCGTCGGCGTGCGGCCGGTCAGGTCGAGATAGACGCGCCGCAGTAATTCCTCGTCGCTCGCCGGCCCCACGGGTTCGATGCCGTTCTCTCGCCACAGGCGTTCGAGCGTCTTGTCCAGTCGCTTGAGCGTCTCTTCATCCGATAACTTCGAGGCGGCGACCGGCGACCAGCCCAAGCTGGCGGCTCCGGCGAGCGCCGGCGTGCCGTCTTGCTCGCCAGCAACTCGCACCGCCGAAGCGTTTTTCTCCTTAAGTTGACCATCGGCCGTCGAACGTGTGGTCGTCGCGGCGAGCGAGGTCGATAAGGCGTCGGGGGCGACGTCGACCACCGGCAAGCTGGCCGGAAAAGCTCGCTCGACCAATTCCGCGGCCGTCGTCTGCGGATAAGAAAACGTCATCTCCCCGCCGGCCGCATCTTCGCGAACGATTTGGCCGTTACGGGGCAGACCCGATTTCGGATCGAGGAGCATGACGAGTTTCAGCGAGTCGGAAGGGCCGTCGCCCTGGAGTGTCACGCGCAGCTCAACGGCATCATCGACCCGCCTGGCACTTTGTTCGATGACGCGCAGATTCGAGAGCCCAAGCCCGACAGAGTCGATGCCGGCACGGTCCAACAAGAAGGAAATCACCAGCCGTTCGCGATCGACGGCCATCGCCGACGCGCTCAGGCGCGCGCGGAGAACTTGCGATTCGGAATCGCGGCGTTGGAGCAAGACGCCGCGTCCGGCGTCGAACAGCCGCACGACGCCGTGGGATTCCTGCCCCAGCATCGTGTCGGATACCGAGAGCCATCGCCTGCGGTCTGATCCATCTCCGCCGATCTCGACCACCGATTGCCGGCTAAGGGCCTCGACCATTTCCGCCCAACCGTAGGCGACGCGGTCGCTGCGCAGCGCGAAGGCCAATGTCAGGGCCACCGCCAGGCTGGCGGCGATCGGCCAGCGTTTCAGCGAGCGATAGCCGAGCTGGGAGATTCGCAGGAGACGGCCGGGCTCGGGGGCCAGCAGGGCAGGCGAGACTTGCCACTCACGCGCCACGGAAGCTTCCAACCGTTTCCGCAACGAGCGCGGCAAGGCCGGCACGTCGTAAGCTTCGCGGAGCAATTGCTCGACCTGGGTTTCCACTGCGGCTTCGGCTTCCGCGTGGGCCCCCGCTTCCGCAGGCCAAGACTCCACATTGTCCAAATCTTCGTTCATAGCATCGCTTGTCATGGCATGGCCCGAGCCGTTTGCCGGATTGGTTCGACGAAATCACTTCCCTTTTTTTTAAGGCGCTCTCGCAACTCGTTGCGGGCGCGAAACAGGATCGACTCGACGGCCTTTTCCTTGACGCCCCAACGCTGGGCGATCTCGCGAACGCTCAGTTTGTCGATGTATTTCCATTCCAGGGCCGTTCGATATTGTTCGGGTAATTGATCCATTGCTGAGCGCACCTCGGCCCGCTGCTCCTCGCGCTCGCTGTGCTTTGCCGGATCGCCTTCCTGTGTTGCCTCGGGAGTGATATGGCGGGCCTCGTCGATCAGCCGCCGGATTCGCACCGTGGCTCGCAGGTAATCCTGCACCTTGTTGTTCGCGACGGTTCGCAACCAAGCGCCCGGATTGGCGATAGGTACCTCTTCGCAGCTCCGGTCAACCGCCTGAATGAACGCCAGCATGGTTTCAGCGACAATATCTTCAGCCAGGTGAGGATCGCCATCGACGCGCGTCGAGACATATCTCCAAAGCGAGGGCAAGTAGTGATCGCAGGCCCGGCGAAACTCCGCCGGGTCGTGCTCTCGTAACCCTCGCACGAGATCGGCATCGCTCAAAGGTTGCCTCTGCGGTTCATACGATTCTCGTTCTTATCCGCTCGGTTTCGACCGCTCGGAATAATGTCGCTTCGCGCGCCGCTTTCACGCGGCAAAAATGTCGGACATGCCGGCCGCCGAGCCGCCGAATGCGGCCAACTTCTTATGAACGCTCAGCTTAGGCTCGCAGCGTGCCGCCCGCAAAGAGTTTTCCTGCGGGAAACAGGTCCATTATGGTCGAGCGTCCCTGGCGCCTGGAAATGGCCTCGCTCCGGAATCCCTGCTGATAGTGCCGTTTTCCCGTGCGGGCATCGCCTCTTGACATTTTACCCCCAGGGCCGATAACAGACAAAATGTCTAAAAAGCGTCACGTTGCCGGTTCGTCGCTGAGTCGGTAGCTGCTGGCGTTTTCTCACTTTCCTTGGCAAAGAAAAGGTCTCAGGCCATGCTCCATGTACGTGGTCACAGTGTTTCAGCGGGGTGGATCGTCCTGTTCGTGACAACCGCCGGGCCCGTTGCCGGCGACGAGCGGCCGTCGCCGGCCGACGCCAATTCGCGGGAAAAGGTTACACGTATCGCGGAAGGTTACCAGTTGTTCCTGGGTGATGATCGCCTCCCACTGTCAATGGAACGCGACCCGGTCTTGCGCTGGCCAAATCCCACCCGCGACACTGCCGAGGGGTCGACGTTCCTATGGACGCTCGACGGCAGGCCCGAGGCCATGGCGGACGTCTGGATTCGTGGCGGTGTTCCGACTCACGCCTTTCATTCGTTCTCCAAAAGCAAGCTGCTTGCCGTACACAATGGCCAGACGATCTGGCACCCGGAGAAGTCGGGCATCGAATTCACAGAATTTGCTGACGCGCCGCGGCCAGACGATTCCGCGGCAAAGCGACTTGGTCAAATGAAGGGCCTCGCCCGCCGATTCACCTGCCGCATTCAAGGCCGTAAGGACGGCGAGGATCTGCGATTGCTGCCTCGGCCCTTATACCGCTACCAAACAAAGCGAAGTGATCTTTTGGATGGTGCACTCTTCGCGTTCGTGCAAGGCACCGACCCCGAAGTGATGCTGGTTTTGGAAGCGCTCCGTGGTGTCGATCGGTCCGCGTGGCAATACGCACTTACCCGCGACAGCGGTGTGGGCCTGGAAGCCGATCTGGACGGCCAGCGGATTTGGAACGTGCCCAATAGCGCCGGCGCCGCCGACGAGGTGTGGTATCAGGGCATTATCAAGACGGCGAAGTAAACCATTCGCGGCGATCACGAACTTATTCTGCTTCAAGGCGCCGCGAACTACATGCGGCAGAGGATCCTCAGCAAGCGGAGCGAGGTCGACAGATGGTCGAGTTCCTGCTCAAGCGCGGCGCCGCGACCAACCTGCCCGACGATGAACCCTGGGCGACTCCTTTGGCCTGGGCCCGCAAGCTCGGACTTGCGGATATCGAACAGATTCTTCTCAAGCACGGGGTGACAGGATGACCGATCAGCCGTGTCTTGGCGAAACATGAGCCGAACAGTAAAAATGCCTTGAGAGAGTCAAAGGGAACATCATGCCGGAACGATCGATCCATGACGCGTGTCGGCTGGGCGACATTGATTCGGTGCGTGCGCTGATCGCCGCTGACCCCGCTGCGGTCGATGCCGATGACGAACACGGTTGGCGGCCCATCTTCCACGCGGGCCTGTGGCGGCAGGAGCCGGTGGTGCGGTTGCTCATCGAAGCTGGGGCTGACCTGGCGGCCCACGACGGCTACGTGCTGCACTACGCGGGCGAGGTGCCCGGCAACAAGCTGATCGTCTCGTTGCTTGTTCAATACGGCGCGTTGGACGCTCACGTGCGGCCGACGGATGATCTGCAACGTCAGTTGCTGGCGGCGGTCTTCCTCGCCGACGCGGCACGGGTCCGCGCGCTGCTGGGGAGGCATCCCCACCTGGCGACCATGCCCGATGGTCGCGGCGATCAGCCGATTCATCACGCGGCCCGCAACGGCGATACCCAGATCGTGCGTCTGCTGATCGAGCACGGAGCCCACGTGAATGCCCAGAACACGCGCGGTCATACCGTGCTGTACTGCGCTGGCGGGCACGGGCATCTCGATACGCTGCAGTTGCTTCTCGACGCGGGAGCCGACCGCGACGCGACGTTTACCCACGATGGCAAGACATTGCTGGAATGGCTTGCCCAGTATCCCAATGATTGCCGCTACACGCCGATCGCTGAAGCGCTGCGGCGACACAAGGCCGGGGCCGAGCCTGGCCCGGCAACGGGCCGCATGTAGCGCTCACCCTGCGGCGGGTTCCGGCGGGCTGTTCGTTGCTTCCCGACGTGCTCGTCGCTCGTTTGCTTCTGTCAGACGACCCACGAAGTCGTCGGTTGTGGACCAGGGCCAGCGAGGTTGGGCATTGACAGCGACGGCAAGAATCTCTTGGTCCTTCTTGCCTTCGCTATCCGTCCAGGCTTTGATGAGCGCGAGCAAATGGGCGCCAACGACGCCGTGAGCCAATTGCAGGCGATGGGCGGGCAACTCGTAACAGGCAGGCTCCCATTCCTCCCGCGCCCAGGCAGCCAAAAACTCCAATTCGTGATGGGTGAGTTTCATGGTATTCCGTCCTCGACGTACCGGTATCCGTGAAGGGCGCCGGGCATCAGCTTCTCTTCGGCTATCCATTGTTCGGGTGTCATGGCAATGTCCGGCGGGCTCTTATGGCTTCCGTAGTCCCTGGCACGGCGCTCCATTTTCAATCGCGAGTACCGAAGCGGCACCCCAATAGCCCGGACCAAGGACTTGCCATCTATATCGTATTCTACTGCTTGTTGGCAGTAAGGGCACGTGATGGCGCCGCCAGGTGATTGCCCCAATAGCGCCTTAAACTCGGGTCGCGCCTGGTCGGCGTTGGGCACCATTTTTTAATGATCCGGTCCAGCGAGCGACTCTCCAAAGCCACCCGGTTCTAGCTTCCCTCTCGCTGCTCCAACAAACGCGAGGGACAAACTTTCGCCTGACGGACAATCAATCGGAATCTCTCAACGAAATTTGTCCACAGGCCAAATCTCGCGGTGTTTCGCTTGCCGAGGCGTTCAAGCATTTCCGCGACAACCCGCTCGATCAGATGTGGGTAAAATTGCGGCGACAACGAGCTGGGAAGGTACGGGGGGACCGCGTGCGCCCCTTAGCTATCCAAACTCCTTCACCGGCCAGGCGAGCTGGCCGGGGGCATGTCGGGATTGTCGAACCGATAAGTCCCGCCATGCTGTGTGATATAGGTGTGGGCAAGATGGCAGAGGTCTTCGGGTAAAACTCTTGCGTCTGCGAGTTCGCTCTCTAGCCGGATTTTTTCGCCCTTCAGCCGCTCGATCTCTCGGTTTCGTTTTTCGATCTCGTGCGATAAGTGCTCTATCTTCTGCCGGTCCTTAGGATCGGGCTTAACTATCTGGACTTCTTGTATCTGCACCACGGGTTTAGCGATGCTGAGTAGCCTGCGTAGGCTTGGTTCGACTAACCGTCTCATTTCTTCGTCCGTGATTGCCTCTCGAACTTCGTCCAGGATCTGTTTAACGGCTTTGGTCGGCGACATGCGCTTACTCAGCTTATCGCAAAAAAGCTCCGCCTTGCCGCAGTCTTAGGCAGGCTTGCAAAAAGGTCAAGCAAGAAAAGCTCCTTCAGCAACTTGGCCGAAGGGGCTTCGCAACCATCCTGGGCTTTTTATACGAGGCGGAACCGACCGATGTTCGGCCGCTGATGCAAACCAAAAACGCCCCTGCTCCTTAGCTATCCGAACTCCTTCACCGGCCAGGCGAGCTGGCCGGGGTCGTAGTCGCCCCAAGCACTTGCGCAAGATCAATAACGCCACCATCCGGCTTTATGCCGGTGGGGCGGTGATTGAACGCCAGAACGCGATCGCGGCCCGTACCCCTTCTCGTTCCATTGTGCCCCTTCCGGGCATTGGCCGCCGCAACGCGGCGGCCAATGCCCGGAAGGGAAGGGGATGATTTTCGCGGGCCGTTTCTGGCGGTCAATCATGCGCTCCGCCGAGGTAAACTCGGCGGGGGCGGAAACCATGTGTGCGGCTCCGCCGACAACGGCGAGCTGCCGTCGCTGGTCAGCCACTTTCGTCATCCGACTCTCGATAATACGGCTCGCCGTCGGCGCAGCCGAAGTGCATCCAGACACCCGCGCCAGGATGATAAACGGCCGCCTCGAAGTCTTCGAGGTCGTCAGGTGCCTCAAGGAGCATCGACCAGAACATGCTTGCGACTTTTCCTCTGGACCCTCGGGGCTAAACATGAGGCCCGTGCGGCCGTAATAGTCGGCGCAGATGAACGGAAAGCCCACGGAGCCCCCGAACGCAACTGCAACGAAGCCGACGTCGAGCAGCGATTTTTCGACCTCCGCGATCTCCGGAGTGAAGCCGAACACGCGCGGCAATCGACCTCGCACCCAGGCGGCGTCGTAGTGTTGCTCAATTAGTCGCGCAAGAACGGCCGGTGGATGCTGGCCGACCGCGTCACGCAATTCAAAGCCGGTCGAGAAGCTTTGGCCATTCAATTCGACCATCGCCGGAATAATCGAGAGCCCATCCCACGCCACCGCCTTGCCCAAGACATCGTGCAGCGTACCGAACTCGATGCGAATGTTGTTCATGGCGAGGACGATTCGTGCTTCTAACGGCGGCGCAGGCGACGCAAGATGGCATAGAAGGGCGGCAGGTATCCGATGTCGGAGACGAAGAGAATTGCCAAAAAGAATGGCGGCAGCTTGCCGACGCCGACGTAGTAAATGCCCAGGAGACTGCCTAAGGCTTTGCTCCAGAATCCGAGCAGCAAGATGTTGCGGTTCCGAACAGGCTCGGCCGCTACCATCCAATAGCCGATGCCGAACAGCCCAACTAAAACGCCTACCAGTTGAATCGGCAGGTTGAGATCGGGCTTCGCCACGCCGAGCAGCTTGAATCCTTCGTGATAGAAACAAAGCATGCCCAGCCCGGCTAGCAGATTGTAACCGCCGACGAACCACAATAACCGCCTCATCCAAGGCACGAGGATGGTCGAGCCAGGCTTAACTTCGGCATCCATGCTCTACCGCTCCGTCCTTCGTCAATTGATTGATGCTGTGGTCAACGTAGGGCAACTTACCTTTAGTATACTACCAGCTTCATCGCTAAGACCACTACAATCCCTATCTTCGCTAAAGTTTGACATTGCCGGCCGACGATGCAACCTACAAGGCGCAATATTTTCGCGACATGCCGGCTTTCAGCGAATGCGACATTCAGGATGCTCCACGGCCGTGATGCTGGCAGCGCTCATTGCCGTGAGCGGCTGCGCATCGCTGGAAGGGCGACGGCCGGCAACACAGCCAAAGTTGGGCGAATCCCGAACGTTGTCGGCGGCGTTGCCGGCAGCAGCGAAACCACCACGCGTTTGGGCGCCGGCGAACATGCCGAACGGCTCCGAGGCTGATAAGCTGCCGACTGTCGAGCAAGTTTCGCACCGGCGCCAACGGCCGCCGTTTGAGACCGCTCAGATCACATCGCCGACTAATGGCATACCGGAGGAACAAGTGGCCGCGCCGAGCGCGGAGACGGTGCCCACGCCGCCCCCCGTGCCGCCCAGCGCGCCTAGCGCCCCAAAGAGCCTGCCCATCGACCTGCCCACCGCGCTGCGCTTGGCCAACGCCGACAATCTGCAAGTTGCGGTGGCGCGCGAGCAAATCCGGCAAGCGCTGGCCTCTGTAGCCGCAGCCAACGTGATCTGGTTGCCGTCGATCCGTGGCGGCGTGAACTACGACCGCCACGATGGTTCGATTCAGGCCGTGCAGGGAAATCAGTTCAACACCGACCGCAGCGCGGTTTATGCCGGTCTTGGGGCGGGCACTTTCGGCGCGGGCCCGCCGCTGGTGCCAGGCGTCTATGCCAACTTCAGTCTGGCCGACGCCTTTTTCCAGCCCTTGGCGGCGCGGCAATTTACGCAAGCCAAACGAGGCGCGGCCAGAGCGACGACCAACGACACGCTATTGAGCGTGGCGCAAGGCTACATCGAACTGCTGCGCTCGAATCAGGACTACGAAATCGCCCGAGGCATTTCCGAGCAAACCGAACGGCTGGCGCAGCTCACCGCCGACTATGCCCGCACCGGCGAGGGACTGCAATCCGACGCCGACCGCCTGCACGTCGAGCTGACCATCCGCAAGAACGACGTATTTCGGGCGGAAGCGGCCCGCGAGGTAGCGGCCACGCGGTTGGCACAGTTGCTCCACCTCGATCCGACACTGGCTTTGCAGCCGGTGGAACCGGTCGTCGCTCCCATCGAGTTGGTTTCCGACCACCGCGAGTTGCGGGAGTTGGTGGTCCAAGGTCTATCATCCCGGCCGGAGCTGTCGGAAAGCCGCTCGCTCGTGTCGCAGGCCGTGGCGCTGATGCGGCGCGAGCGGTTTGGGCCACTGATGCCCAGCGTCTTGCTCGGAACGAGCTATGGCGCCATGGGGGCCGGCATTTCGCCCAGCATGGCGCCGGCGGTCGGCCGGCTCGATCTCGATGCGGTGGCCTACTGGGAGTTGCGCAACATGGGGCTGGGCGACCGCGCGGCGCGGCAGAACGCCAGTTCGCTCTTGCGGCAGGCTCAGTTGCGTCAAATCGCGACAATGGACCTGGTGGCCCGAGAAATCACCGAGGCGGTCGTGCTGTCGAAAAGCGCCCGCAAACAAATTGACGTCGCGCGAGAAGGAGTCGAAGCCGCACTTCAATCGTACGAGCGAAACGTGGCGCGGATTGAAGAAGGCAAAGGCCTGCCGATTGAAGTGATGCAAGCCGTGCAGGCGTTGGCCGTTGCCCGACGCGAGTACCTGCGCACGCTGATCGACTTTAACCTCGCCCAATTCACGCTGTACCGCGCGTTAGGCTGGCCGGGTCATCCGCCCGCCATGCCCGCCGTGGCAAGCCCGCGACGGGCTGAGGAAACGGCAGGAGCTTGACCGAACCGATCGCGGCGGCGCTCGAGGTGTGCGTCCAGTAACTCGTCGACCTCGGACAAGTTCTCCCGCGGTTTGAGCACTACGTGGTCGCCCTCGCGCAGGCCCCGCTTGACTTCAGCCATCGAGTCGCCCATTTCGCCAAGCTCGATGCGTCGTGACTCGATGCCGCCGTCGCCTTCGACCCAGGCGTAGGCGCCGTCGTCCGATTTGACCACCGACTCCAGCGGCGTACGCAAGACGCCGGGACGGTAATTGACGAGCAACGTCAGATCGACGCTTTCGCCCGGCCGCAATCCGGGCGAGGGTTCGTCAATCAGCGCGGTGACCATGAAATACTTCAAATGCGCCTGGCTGCGGCGGGTGCGGGCAGGCTGGGTGGCCACTTCGCTGACCACGGCCGGCAGCTCGCGGCCGCGCACGCTGACCACGCCGGCCAGGCCGGCATGCACGCGCAGCACGGACGACTCATGCACCAGGGCCTGCACTTGCATCGCCGACAAGTCGGGCAGCCAGATCACCTTTTGCCGCTCGCGAATGAATGCTCCCAACGCGACGTCGGGCGTTTCGCTGCTGGAGCGGCCGGGATCGTTGGCATGGATGGCCAGGCCGCTGCGCGGCGCCCGCACCACGCAATGATCGAGCTGCTGGTGGCAGCGGGCCAACTGTATTTGCGCCAACTCGAACTCCGCGGTGGTCGATCGCACCACGGCTTCCGCCGTTTCCAGTCGGCTGCGGAGCTCTTGCGTCATTTTGGGCCGATTATACGTCTCGAGCACCGTCTTTGCCCGGCGGGCGATATCGAGCTGCAATTGAGCTTGCTCGACGGCAAACACACTCGGCTCGAGTTGCGCGTCGGTGAGAAAGCCTTTGCGTATCAATTGCCTGGTGGCCGAGAGGTTGTTTCTGGCCAAGCGCAGGCTGTGGGCCGCGGTGGTAATCGCCACTTCGGCTTCCTGA
>DASSFG010000210.1:0-3645 GCA_035694685.1 Pirellulales bacterium | reverse complement strand
GTTGCGGATCAGTGCCTGTGTTTTGTCGTGATAATGAAAAAAACTAAACAGCCGATCGTTGGTGCTCTCCAGCTTGCGTTGGAAGACGAGCACGCCGTTCAGCTCGATCAGCACCTCATCGTCGATGAGACGAATGGCGACGCGGTTCCAATCGCCGTCGGCAAGCGGCAATGGCGCCGGCCCGCGGCGGGCAGCCGGCTCGTCGGCCACGTTGTCGAGCGGCAAATCGCCGGCTTCGAGATCGGGATGGTTTGTCATCCAGTGCAATCGCACGCCCTCCGCCTCTAATAAGAACGTCAGCCGATCGAGGGCCGGGTACACCATCGTGGTCGGAAAAGAAGACCGCTGCTCGCTTTTGCGTTGCTGGTAATAGAACTCATATCGCAATACGTCGCCGCGTCGCAACGGGCGAAGGTAAGTCAACCGGCTGGGGGACGGCGTTGCTTTGCCGTCTCGCAAGTAGCTGAGTCCGTTGAGCGTTCCGCCATGGACACGCCAGGCACCGTTTGCCGTTGTGGAACGCGCTTGAGTAAAGCCCCGCCTGCCGGTCGGCAGACGAGGGCTGCGGGCGAAAGGCAAGGGCGGAGTCGCAGGAGTCGAAGGAGCGTTGGCGGGTTCTAGCCGGACACGTCGAGGCACCGGCCGCTCGTAAAAACCGCTGCTCCAGCCGACGTACCGGTCGCCTTCGACGAGTGTCACTTCGCGTGGGATCCACCAATCGCCGGTAATCGTCAAACCGTCAAAAGCCGCGCCGGCGCCCGACCAGGAACAAAGCGCCAGCCAAGGCGCGGCGGGACTGGGCCGCGGAATGTCACAAACAATCTCACCATTGTTCAGCGCCAGGTTCGCCTCGGGTTCAAAGTGCAGCGTCAAGCAGTTTAGGCCCGACTTTAAGCGGAAGTTCGGCGTCGTAAATCGATTCTCCATTACCGTTGCCGGGAAGGTGTCACCGCGCAGATCCAGGCCGTAAGGATTGACCGAGATTCCGCCATAGCTCAGAGTTCCCGATGCACGAAAACGACCCACATCGACGCTGATCTCCCCGCTGCCCAGCAGCGGGAAATCGAGCACGAGCGCGCTCGGTGCTCCTCCGCCAAAGCACCGCAGGCAATTGTCGTCTTGGCCCCAAATAACCGGCGCGTTAAACAGCGTCAGCCAGTCGTCACCGGCACGGGCAACTTGCCAATGTATGAACGCAGGGTCCCTCACGCAGGCCGCGCCGAGGCCGAAATCGCCACCCATCGCCGACATCCGCTCCAGGTCCATCAGCCCGGAAAAGGCGCGGTCCGTCCATTGGCGCGGATACAGCTCGCTGAGCTCCGCCAGCACCTCGCCCTGCCGCCGTAAGGGTGCGCTGCGCAAGCAGGTGCGAATCAAAAGGTAGGCGGCTGCCGAAATCAGTTGCCGTGGCGCCTCCGGGCTGCCGGGCGCCGCTCGCTGCGACGATATCATCCGCTCGACCATCGCGGCCACGTGCTCGTCGCCGCCGGTTTCAGCGGCCAAAAGCGCGCCGAGCGCGACGGCTTCCACATCTTGATCGTCGGCGTACGCCTCCAGCCGCTGCTTTAGATCGTCGAGCAGTCGGGCCTCGCGCGCCGCAGCGACCAGCAACTGAAAATTGCTCGCGATCACGTCGTCGGGCCAAGACCGATAAAGGGCGGTCTGAAAAACCCTCGGCCGCCCGTCGCGCGGCACAAAGCAGCCCACAAACCTCAATTGGCGCCGTTCACCTGGGGGCATGGTCCAAGCGGCCAGCCGCTTGTAGCGCTCGCTGGCAGATGTTTTTTCTAGCAACAGCCGGCGCAGTCCCAACCAGACCGGCGCCAAAAGTGGCTCATGAATTGCCCGGTCGGGGCCATCGATGTACGTCGCGAGGGCATCGAGCGCGTCGTCAACGAGGCCCGCACTGATAAACTCGCGCGATACGCAGAGCCAGCGGGTCAGCAGATAACGCTCTTGTTCCTCCGCGTTCGATTCGCCCCCCGTCCCATGTTCCGCGTAGCTCTTCAGATGCCGGCGGGCCTGCTCGACGTTGCCCTTGGCAAACTGCCAGCGGGCCAGGGACAATAGCAGCTTCAACCATGTCGGGTCGTCGGCGATTCGGCGACTTTCCACGGTCTCCTGCTCGAGCTTCGTTTCCAGCCAGGCGACCATTTCGGCGGGCAGATCCGGAACTTCGATGTTTGGCGTCAGCTCGCGCAGCAATTGCTCGGCGTAGACCGGCGGATCGTGTTTGGCGAGCCGCTCGAGATACGGCCAGCACGCGGCGGCGTCGACACGCCCATCCACGAGCGCCAACTGTGCTAATAATATTGTCGCGGCAAACTCGGCATGCTCGTCGGTTCGGGCCGAAATCCTTCGTTGGAGATCATCGACCTGGGCGGCACGCACCGCGGCATCAACCAGCAACCGCGATACGCCCGGCCATTGCACTCCGCCGCGAAACGATCGCACGCTGCCGCGGACTCGGCGGCTGCCAAAGGTGCTGCCGCCGGCGAATCCGCCGCGGAACGGCTGGATCTGCGGAGCGGCTCCAGCCGAAGCTTCGTAAAGAAAGATCTCCTGCGGCCGGCCCTCGGGCATAACAATGCCCAGCAACGTCTGATACACCTCTTCGGGCGGCGCTTTCTGCCAACGCTGCACCAGCATATCGAGCGTTTGTACAACCTGCGCCTCAATGTTTGCCGTAGGACTGGCCGCCGTCGCCGTGCCAGCGCGGATTCTGGTTCGCGGCTTGGGCCTGCCGAGGGCGGACATCATTTGCACGTCGATGGGAGGGCCGTTGGCCAGAGCCCGACGTATGGCCCGCTGGCTCAGCTCGTACATTTCACGTTCGGCCGCGAGACTGGCAATTTGTGCCGCCTGCTCGAACTGGGCCAATGTGATGGGCGGCTGGACGTTGGCGGGCGTCTTGCTTTCGTTCGGCGAGGGAGGAGCGGGGCGAACTTTGCTTGGCTCCGGCTGGCCATGCACCGAAGCGGCATTCGCCGCCACGATGGCCGCAACCAGCGTTCGAGCCAACCCGATCCGACTCATGACATTCACGCCCTCGTCGAGTCTCGCCGCGTATCGAAAAAGAAATGCCGCAGCACGGACGCTGGACCGAGCAGGCGGTATTACGCTCTTCTCCACCTGGGACGACCGGTTTCGCCCCATCCGGCGACGGTTCTCACACGGTAGGCCGTGCCGTGGCCAATGTCAACCTTTCGGGAGTGAAGAGTGAAAAGTGAAAAGGAAAAGGAAAGAATCACACGACGTGGCGAACCGAACGAAGAAGATTGCGAGCTGAGCTTAGCTGCGTGCTAGTCAGGCAGCATCAACAGGATCCTGGTCACTCTCTTCGGCGCGAGGGCGGCCAGGATCCTCGTCACCAGCGACGGGTTTGTCCGCAGTGAGCAATTTAAACGAATCGAAGAACTCGCTCGTCGCCTGCCAAAGGACAACCTTTGCATCCCCGACATTGATAAACCCGCCATTCTCGAATCCCACGGTTACGATCGACGGTGTATTGGTTCACCGTGAACTGGAATTTCAGGCCGTGGGGCTAGCGCACGCGGAAGCGCATCCTGCGAAGAATTTCGTGGCATCCTGCCATGAAGGTTTATCGCTTTGGCGCCAAAACCGGAGTGGGAAAGGAGCGGGGCG
>DASSFG010000209.1:0-3720 GCA_035694685.1 Pirellulales bacterium | reverse complement strand
AACAGACCCTTTTACCGGAACTGATATTCCGGGTTCGTTACTTCGAAGTCGCGGTCGGTGAAGCCGTTATTCAACTTCAATTCGAGGTAGGTGTATTCTTCGGTCAGCACCGGCTCGCCGCCGGGAGTGTCCGGCCAATCGTAGGCCTCGTAGCGCACCGGCACGTTGTGCTCGCTGTCCACATAGATCTTGGCCATGTTGAACAGGAACTCGCGTCGCCTGACGGGATGCACCACGCGCAAGCAGACGCAGTCGCGGCCGTTGATCTTGGTATTGGGAAAGGCCTTGACTTCGCACTCGCCGAACTGGGCATCGTGCTCGCCTACTTCAATCAGCCGTTCGGTGAGCCGCCGGATTCCCATTTCCGTGATCGGGTAGCGATTGCCGGTCATGGCCAGCATGCTGTCGGGCTTGAGCGAGACGGTGCCGAAAATCTTACGCATGCCGTTGGCATGGGCCAACAGCTTGCCGTCGTTGCGGCCATTGACGTAGATCGCCTCCTGGCCCTTGACCTTCGCCGGCCCAATGAACCCCACGTAGACGCTGAAGGGTTCGTGCCGCACCTTGACCTTCAGGTACTCGTACTCGGTGAGCGCGCCATCAATCCGCTCGCGCTTAGCCATCTTGGCTGAATAGTCTTGAATCGCCTGCATCTTCTGCATGCAGTGCTTCGCCCAGCGGACCGCCGGCGACAAAGGGTGTTCGCCCTCGGCCGGGCTATTGAGCATCGCGGCGATCTGATGGCTGGCGGGAAGAGGAGCGTCGGCCGTGCGTGCCGATTCGCCAGCCACACCGATGGGAGCGGGAAAAAACGCCGGCGTCACTTGCTGCTTGGTTGCTTGAGCCGACCCTTGGGGGGCCTTTTTGGCTGCCGCCGGGCGGGCCGAGGGCGAAGTCAGCCCCCCTGCGCGATCGGCGGCCTTGCGCGCGTCGGCCAGGTCGTGCGACAAATAACCGCGGGCCCGACGCGGCTTGCCAAGCGGGCGCTGTTCGGAAAGCGGGCGCTGTTCGGCGGGATTGGCCAACGGCAGTTGGCCTGGCTCTGAGGTGGATTCCGACGAGGCCGTGGCCGGGCTGCGATCGTAAACCGAACGTTTCGCGGTTTCGCTGCTGTCGCCCAGGGCCGACGTACCCCATAAACCACCGCCCACCACCGCCAGCGCCACAGCGCGCGAGACGCCTCGTCGTCGCATCGGTCAATCCTCCTTTACCGGTTCGTCGCCTGCTTCCTAGCAGTGCGATCTGCCGCCGATTTCGGCCTTTGCTTGTTGC
Organism: Pirellulales bacterium; assembly: GCA_035694685.1. Taxonomy (GTDB): domain Bacteria; phylum Planctomycetota; class Planctomycetia; order Pirellulales; family JAICIG01; genus DASSFG01. The sequence goes on along the minus strand of DASSFG010000209.1, from coordinate 2,448 downwards.
CGCTCTGGCAATAGCAAGCCGCGTGCCTCGAGACTGCCATATGTCCTCGAGACTGCCATATGTCTCTGGCATGCGCTGCCGATCGAGCCATCGCCCCATGCGGGAACTATTTATGGCGAACTGGCCCGGTCAAAAAGCGCGTTTCTCTGCCGGCGAGCATTGCTTTCTATCGCCACGGTCCAGGGCGAAATTTACAATACACGCCAGGTCGCCGCCTTTGCCGGCGGCGACGGTCGTCGGCCCAGGTTACCCAAATTGCAGTGCGGCGCGGAGAGCAATTCGTGCAGAGTGAAGATTTTCAGCTCGAAACGGTCGTGTCGATGCCTTTCGGCGAAAACAGCTATATCGCCTGGCTCAAGGGCCGCAACGACTGTCTGATCGTCGATCCCGGCCTGGCGCCGCGCGACATTTTTGACGTCGTGGACCGGCACGGGCTCGAACCCGCCGCCATCCTCAACACGCACGGTCATGCCGACCATATCGCCGGCAACGCCGCCATGAAACAGCGTTGGCCCGCCTGCCCGCTCGTGATCGGCCGGGGCGACGTGCCCAAGTTATCGAATGCCGTACTTAATCTCTCGGCCGGTTTTGGCCTATCCGTCAGGAGCCCGCCGGCTGACTTGGAAGTCTCGGAAGGCGACGTTTACCAGGCCGCTGGCTTTATGCTCGAAATTTACGAGATTCCTGGCCATTCGATCGGGCACGTGGTCTTTGTTTGGCGAGAGCACCGGCCGATGTACGTGTTTGGCGGCGATGTCTTGTTTGCGGGGGGGGTCGGGCGCACCGATTTTCCCGACGGCGACTTTGCCAGACTGGCCGAGGGCATTCATCGCAAACTCTTCAACCTGCCAGACGACACGGTCGTGCTCTCCGGTCACGGTCCTGCCACCACCATTGGCGAGGAGAAAGCGAGCAACCCGTTCGTCGGCCGCCGCGGGGGCAATGACGAATGACGAATGACGAAAGAATGACGAAGCTCGAATGAAGGAAGGCCGTATCGACGATCTCGTGCGGCTTCGTCATTCCAACTTTATCGTGTCACGTCGGGCTATTTTTTGGCCTTCTTCGGTGAGCTTTTCTTTTTAGCAACCGGCTTGTCAGCGGGTGGCTTAGGCGCCTTTTTTCCGCTAAAAATGCTCTGCCAACCTTCGGAATACTTCTTCGTGGAACCGACGTGCATTACCGTCACGGCCAATCGTCCTTTCTAGTGAGGGGTTTCGCATTGGAGAGATCCAAATATACATTGGCTGGCGATTGGTCAAGAGGCCGCGATGAACCGCGGCGCGGCCGTGGCCCGCAACCAATAACCAGCCATTAATGCAAAATGCAAAACGAAAAATGCAAAACGAAAAATGGCGCAAGCGGATGCGCCTTCGTGCGGCCGCCGCCACCGTGCCATTTTGCATTTTGCATTTTGCATTTTGACTTGTTCTGCCGGGGCCTGAGCAATGCCGCGGCATGAAATCTTCGCGCGACGCAAAGTAATCGAGGCGTTAGTAGTACAGATGGGAGTAAAGAGTGAAAAGTAAAAAGACCCTTGGTCATGGCTCGGCAACGAAGGTATAGTTCAGGTTTCGCCGCTGGCCGCCGACTTCTTCGGCCTGCACGCGCAGGGGTTGGCCGAGAAGTTCTTCTCCGCCGGGCAGGCGATAGATTTGCACGTCGTCGCCCGGCGGAAGCTTGAAGACTTGCGTGCGCATCCGGCGGCGATTGGGAATGCTCAGATGGCAGCGAAAGCTGACCCGATCGTCAGTGCGGTTGATGAGCCGCTGCTCGACTTCAAGATCGCCTTTGGAGTTCAGGTGGCTTGTCAGCTCCAGAGCGACGTCGCCCAGGCCCAGCTCGATTGGCCGACTGACACTGAATTGGTAGTGCCGGCCCGCCTGCACGTCGAAGTCGAAACGCAGCGAGTCGGGTCCGCAGCTTGCCGTCGAAGGCACCGTCAACTCCAAAGTCTGTTGGCTGGTTTCGCCGGCAGCCATCTTCAGATCGATGTGGTCGGGGCTCACGCGCCAACCGGCGGGTCCAACGACGTGCAGCGTTCCGCCCGCCGATTGATCGAAGTGATTCTGCCACTTCACGCGCACGTAATGCGGCACGCCCGATACGCTTGGCAAGCGCTCGCGGTCCACCGCCACCGACATCTTCCAGCGCACGATGGCATCATTCAGTCCCCAGACAAACGTCGGCAGCGGACCTACCTTGATCGAAGGCCCGTGCGGCCCCGCCACGACGTCGCCTGCCCGGCCCCAGACGTTGCTGATGTGCAAATCGTCGGCAAAGTCGATCGGTTCGGTCGTCTCGACGCTGTTCCAAACGACGGCCACCGGCTTCTTGCCTCGTACGAACAGGCGGTTTTCGCTGCCTCCCGGCAGTCGCAAGGTTCCCAGATAGCGGGCCCCGCTGAGGCTCAGCGCCGCGGTGCGCCAGGGCAACAAGAGCTCGCTG
>DASSFG010000208.1:0-3040 GCA_035694685.1 Pirellulales bacterium | reverse complement strand
ATGAGGTGAAGGTGCGGCTGATGATGCCGCTCAGCCTGTCTTACGATCACCGATTGATCGACGGCGCGGCGGCGGCTCGGTTCTTGAATGAAGTGAAAAACTTCTTGCAGGTTCCCGGCCGGCTACTGCTGGCGACGTAGGACGATGAGTCCCATCCAGTGCCGGCTCATCGTCGACTCCGCGCACGAGGGCGCGTGGAACATGGCGGTCGACGAGGTGCTGCTGGCTAGCGCGGCCGCTACATCGGTATGGCAGTTGCGCGTTTATGGTTGGCAAGTCCCCACGCTGTCTCTGGGGTATTTTCAACGCTACGAAGAGCGCCTTGCGCATGGCGCAAGCCGGCAGGCGGCGGTGGTCCGCCGGGCAAGTGGAGGCGGAGCGATTCTGCACGACCACGACGTGACGTATTCGTTGGCATTTCCCGCGCGGCAGGGCGCGCGTGATCATCGCCGGTTGTATGGCGTCGTACATGAGGCGTTGGCCCGCATGCTGAACTCGTTGGGAGTGCCGGCGACGCTCCAAGGACCAATGAAGGATCAGCCGCGGCAGCCGCCCTTTCTCTGCTTTCAGCGGCGGGCGGAGGGCGACATTTTACTGCGAAATGCCAAAATCGTCGGCAGCGCGCAACGTCGCTCTCGGGAAGCGGTCTTGCAGCACGGCAGCTTGCTGATCGCACAGTCCGCCGCCGCGCCGGAATTGCCGGGCCTGGAGTCGCTCGCCAATGTGCGACTGCCGAGCGACGACTGGCAGGGCCTAATAGCGCAAGCCATCCTCACTGCGTTGGGTGCGGGCGCGGAGCCGGCCGAGATGACCGCGGACGAGGCCGAACAGGTGCAGCGTCTGGTTGCTGAAAAGTTTGGACGGCCGGAGTGGACGCGGCGTTGATTACTGTCATGGCACCGAACTGGCGCGCGAGGAGATGGTAGCCTGACGCGTAAGCGAGGGAAGGTCGCGTTTTGGCGGATTTTCCCCTCGCTCACGCTTCGAGCTACCCTTTTAATCCGGCTGACGCTTTGACGACGGTTGACCCTCTTGCTATGTTGGGCGCGGTGAAATCCGGCTTTCGGGCAAATTGGATGCCAATCCCCCACCGTGAGGATTGCCGAGGCGGGGGCGATCTGGCAGACTCTGAAGGAAGAGAGAGGCATCGAACCAAGCGTTCGCGAGCGTCGCAGTCAGGCGACGGCGGTGCCAAACTTTTAACCTGCTTCGACCCAAGTCGATCGGGGCCGGTTCATGCTAGCAAGCTTCCCGCACTATTCTGCACGCAAGCCGTTTTGGCTATTGGCAGATGGTGCTAAGGCGGGAAGGCTGGCGAGCCGATTCTAAGTAGGGGCGGTTTATAATACGAAGCGTTGCTAGCGTCGTGGTCGTCATTGAAGGGTGGTGCTCCATTTCGTGAGCGTGTTCGCCGCAGAGGGTAAGTTTTCCAAAGCGCTAATCTGCTGATAACAATCCCTACCGTACCCCTGCTAAGCGTCGGAACACAAATGGAAGTTCGACTCAAAGTACTCGTTGGCAAGAATGTCGGCCAGGAACTCTTGGTGCCGGGGCCGAAGTTCTTCATCGGTCGCGCGGAAGATTGCCAGCTTCGGCCTAGAAGCGACTTGATTAGCCGGCATCATTGCGTGCTGCTCATCGAAGACGATTTCGTGGCGGTGCGCGACTTCGGCAGCAAAAATGGCACGCTCGTCAACGATCAGCGCATCTTGGGCGAGCGCGAGCTAAAAAGCGGCGACAAGTTGGTGATCGGCCCTCTAGAATTTCAGGTGCTGGTCCAAAGTGCCGTTCCCGCTTCCGCATCGGCGGCGCCAGTAACGGCTTCGGCGACCGCTGTATCGTCGGCCGTATCGCCCGCCGCTTCCAAAAAGCGGCCCAAGGTCGAAAGCGTTCGAGAAGCGGCTGCCCGAACGGCGGAGGGCCATCGTTCCGAGGCGAACGGTGAAGAAGGATCGGTCGATGTCAGCCAGTGGCTGACCGAAAAGGATCCTGACGGTACCGCTGAAACGCGCGCGATCAAATTGAACGAGACCGGCGAGATCGACGTCACTGGCCGTGAAACTGCCGCAGGTGCCAACGGAAAGTCCGCTGAGCCCGAGCCGGCAGCGGCACCAGCCGGCGCGCCGAAGGCGGGGGAAAAGCGGTTGCCCGGCAAGTTGCCCCTTTCGGCTAAGAACGGGGCCGATGACAGCCGCAGCGCGGCGGCCGATGTCTTGAACAAATTCTTTAAGCGCCGCTAGTTTCTTGTCATAAACGCATGTCATCCGCCGACGATGAGGCCCTGAAACGGCGCTACCGCGAGTTTCTCGACCTTTTGCCGCTGACCGTGGCAATCGCAGGCTTGCCTAGCAACCTTACCCCGCGCAGTTTCACCACCGAGCAAATGGAGGCTCGGGCACAGGTGCTCGGCACGGCATTCAAGCTCGCGCGGCAAACTGTGCGCGAGGCGATTCGGAATCCCGAGAGCCGGTAGGCTAGCGATCGGCACGTTGCCGGACGAGATATCCATCGGTTTCGTCGACCACCGGGTAGGTTCCTTGCGCAAACCTGAACTGCCGCTCGTCCACCGGTCGATTGAAAACCACGTCGACAAAATCGAACGAAACAAAGCACCTATCGCCGGCTACCGCCCGCTTGGCACGCGCCTCACGCCGATATTCGATTCGGTAGGGAAACAAGTTATCGCGTCCGAGCAACACATAAACGTGGTCGGGCAACATTTCGGGCAGGCGACTCAGGTCCGCAGGCCGGCCATCGTCGATGGCAGCCTTCTGCTCAGGCAGCCACTGCACCAGCCTTTCGGGTCGCCAGCGTCCGCGCACGGCGTACACCGCTAATGCTCCACCCTCGCGCGCCAAATTGGCTTCGCGCACCGAGTCGAAGATGAATGCCCGGTCAAGGGCTATCAACAAGTCGGCAACCCCACCCAACCCCAAAGCCAGTGGGACCGCTTGCGGTTTTTCCTTCCGCGCTTGCAGAACTCGCTCGACGTCGATTCTCGACAAGGCGGGAATGCCATCGATCGAACGCAGCAGCCACA
>DASSFG010000207.1:0-6959 GCA_035694685.1 Pirellulales bacterium | reverse complement strand
CGCGACGCGGCGGCCAACGACGACGCGGAAGGAAGGTTTTCGCGCACGCGGTTTCTAGCGGTCAATCATTCGCTCTACCGAGGTAAACTCGGTAGGGGCGTGGAAAGGATGTCGCCGCAGTCGTGTCGTTCATGGCCGACGTATACCGCCGCGGAGGAGAAAAGGGGAGAAAAGTGCGCCGCTCAGGCCGAGTGGCCGCCATCTCCACGCAAAACTTCCGCCAGATCCTGGCGGCCGCTTCGCACTACCTGACCGACGGGAGTGCGGTCTTGTTCCTGGCGTCGACGTCGGCGCCGTCTTCGATGAGAAGCTCCATGATCTCTTCGCCGTCAAGAATTCGACAACCGCCGCGACGTCGCCAACTACCGCGGCGGCGCAGAGGTTGGCTTGGCGATGTGCGGCCTCTTGGCGCCGAGTTGGCGCGTTCTCTCACCCCGAGCAGGGTGATCGCCCTCAATGGCCCTTGAGCAGAATCTGTGGGTGGTTTTAGCGTAGGTGTGCAAGGGTCGGTTGCGTTTTCCGAGGCATGGCCGGGCAAATAAATGCGTTTGCGACCAAAGTCAACCTTGCATTCGCGGCGCCGTTTATTTGCCCGGTAAATGCGTGGGGGCGAACCCGGCGACAAGCGTACGCAACTGGGCTTCTGCCGATCGATGCAGATACGACGCGGTTCACCGGTGGTAGAAAAACTGGGAGCGAGGTAGCGCCGCACCGACAATTCGAGTAGAATGCAATTGCGGGGGCGCGATTGCTGCCGGCTTTGGGATGTCTTGCTTTTCATTCGTCTTTGCGTAAACCGAGCCATGAACCCAATTGAAGCGATCGTCGAAGGCACTCTGCAGCCCGACGGCACCTTGGTGCTTGATTCGAAACCGAATCTTTCGCCCGGTCGAGTCACCGTGGTGCTGCGTCAAGAGATGAAGCCGCCACCACGGCAGGAGGAAGACTGGTTTCAGTTTCTCATGGCGGGTCGAAAAAGAATGGAGGAAGCGGGTTGCCGGTTCATGAACGACGAGGAGGTCCAGGCGCACATCGACTGGCTGCGTGAGAGTGACCAAATCGACGTCTTGTTGCGGCAATCCGAAGAGCAGCACGGCAGTGCGGAGTAGCCTTGATGCTGGTCTATTGCGACAGCGTCATCCTGATTTACTTTTTTGACCACACCGGCCACTTCAACGTGCGGGCGACCAGCCGGCTTGCCGCGCTGGCGGCGGCGAACGACCGCATTGCGTTCACCGACCTGGTGCGGCTCGAATACCGTATTGCACCGTTGAGAAGCAACGACGCTGTGAAGCTAGGGATCTTCGACGCATTTTGCATTCGGCAAGACGTTCAGTTTTTACCGATCACCACCGCTGTGTTTGATCGAGCAACGACGATCCGCGCGACCTTCAATTTCAAGCTTGGCGATTCATTGCACTTGGCCGCGGCGGTCGAAGGAGGCTGCGACCGCTTCTTAACCAACGACAATCGTCTTTCGCGTTTTACCGACATCGTCGTGGAAGTGTTACCGTAAAGCAGCGGACTCCTCCTTGGCTGCCACGGGGCAACTCGAAACAGGCCATCTCCCCGTCCTGCCGCCTCCGGGTTCAACAACCCGGCCGACGTGGCCGTGGATGCGGCGGGCGACGTGTTCGTCGCCGACACCAGCAACAATGCTGTCAAAGAGATCCTGCCGAATGGCACGATTAATACCGTCGCCAGCCGCAAGGCAACGACATCTTCTTCAACTCGCTGGCGGGCGGCGCGGGTTGGGACGACGTCCAGTTGTTCCTGCTCGAGACCAGTCAGTTCTACACCCACCCGAACCGGCCCATCACGAGTTGATCTGCCTCAGGGGCAGGAATCTTGACCCGTTTTGACGGTATGTCACTGTCTACCGAGGCCGCGCTCAACGCGCGCGTTCGCCGAGGGTCCGGGGGACGATCGGCTTTCAGGTCTTGTTGCCACGTTGTCGGCTAGATCCGCGTTGTTTCAGAATGCGTTCCACCGCTTGCTCGATGGGAATTCGCTCCTGCCGCTCGAAGGCGATGCGGGCGCCGACGTTGGCGTGGCCCGGATGCACTCCGCCACGGTGCAAGGCTTTGTGAGCCGGTGCCCATCCGGCAATACGATCTTCAAGCGCTTTCCATTTATCCGTGTGGTCTGACGCGCTGTCCGTCGGGCGAGCGAGCACCACGCGCGGCGCGCCGCCCAATACCGTTTCGATCACTGCCTCGCCTTGACGTACCGGTACCAGATGGCTTATTATTTTTGAGCAGTCAAAAAATCTTTGGATGCCTCAAACTCTCAGAATGTGCCCACGCCAAACGCCTAACGATCCGCACCTGGGCCGAAGCCTGTATGCGCCCTGCGCCCTGCTACTAATCGTGATTGCCGCGTTGCTCGCTGGGTGCCAGGAACCTGCCAATGGCTCAAGCGCCCAGACCAAGACCTCGGCAGGTCAGCAGTTTGATGGCGAATATCCAATCCAGGTGGTGACGACGACCGGCATGGTCGCCGACCTGGTCGAGCATGTCGGCGGAGTCCAGGTGAAAGTCACGCCGCTGATGGGCGAAAGCGTCGATCCGCACTTGTACAAGCCTTCGGGAGGTGACGTTGCACGTTTGAACCGCGCGGACATGATCTTTTACTCCGGCCTGCACCTTGAAGGCCGCATGGGCGACGTGTTGTCGCAGGTGGCCCGGCACAAGCCGGCATACGCGGTGACCGATGAGCTCGATCGGGAAGGCCTGCTCCAAGTCGGTTCAGAAACGTTCGATCCGCACGTTTGGTTCGACGTAGCGCTGTGGCGCGATTGCCTGGCATTGGTCGAGAAGTCGCTCGTCAAATTCGATCCTTCCCACGCCGACGACTATCGCGGGCGGGCTGAATCGTATCGCGCAGAACTCTCCGAACTCGACGACTGGTGCCGCGAGCAAATCGCCGCCATACCGTCGGAGCGGAGAGTGCTCGTCACCGCGCACGATGCCTTTCACTATTTCGGCCGTGCTTACAAGATCGAAGTCAAAGCAATTCAAGGTATCAGCACGCAGGCCGAGGCGGGCGTCGGCGCGATCAATGAGCTGGTCGAGTTCATCAGCCGCCGCAAGATCAAGGCGGTGTTTGTCGAGACCAGCGTCAGCGAGCGCAACATCCAGGCCGTCGTGGAGGGCTGCGAGGCCCGCGGCCATCACATCCAAGTCGGTGGACAGCTCTTTTCCGATGCGATGGGCGCCGCCGCCACACCCGGAGGCACTTACCTGGGCATGGTGCGGCACAACGTCAACACGATCAGGCGGGCACTCGAATGAGCACCGTGCAAGGAACCGGCAGCGAGTTACCCGGCGCCGACGCGGTTGCGGTTGGCAAAACGCCGTCGGCCGCCCGGCAAGCGACTTCCGATCCCGCCCCGCCGGTGCTCGATATTCACGACATGACCGTGGCCTATCATCGGCGGCCGGTGCTCTGGGACGTCGATCTGACGATCGAACGGCCCAGCCTGGTCGGCATTGTCGGCCCCAACGGCGCCGGCAAGAGCACGCTGATCAAGGCGGTCTTGGGGCTCGTGCCGCTGGCCAGCGGCAAGGTGCAGCTCTTCGGCCAGCCAGCCGCCCGGCAACGCCAGTTGGTGGGTTACGTGCCTCAACGCGAGAGCGTGGACTGGGACTTTCCGGTCAGCGTGCTCGACGTAGTGCTGATGGGCACCTATGGCCGGCTCGGCTGGTTTCGCCGCCCCGGACGTGCCGAGCGCGAATGGGCGATGGAATGTCTGCGTCACGTGGGCCTGGCCGATTTCGCCCGCCGGCAAATTGGTCAGCTCTCCGGCGGCCAGCAGCAGCGCACCTTTCTGGCCCGCGCCTTGGCACAGCGGGCGGAAATCTACTTCATGGACGAGCCCATGGCCGGCGTTGACGCCGCCACCGAGCGGGTGATTTTCTCGCTGTTGCGCGAGCTGCGCGAGTCGGGTAAGACCGTGCTCGTCGTACACCACGACTTGCGGACCGTGCCGGTTTATTTCGATCAGGTCGCACTGCTCAACATGCGGCTGGTCGCCTTTGGCCCGACGCAACAGATTTTCACCAACGACAACTTGCGCAAGACCTACGGCGGCCGGCTGGATATTCTCGAGGCCGCGGGTCAGGCACTGGCCGACGAACGGCGCAGCGTATGATTGCCTATAACACCGGGGTCGTTCTGGCCGGCGCCAGCTTTCTTGGCGCAAGCTCTGGCTTGATTGGCGCCTTTGCCCTGCTGCGCCGCCGCGCTCTGCTGGGCGACACGCTCGCACACGCGGCCTTGCCGGGCCTCTGCCTGGGCTTCTTGGCCTGGGGCGAACGTAGCTTGCCGGTGATGCTGGCCGGCGCGCTGGCATCGGGCGTGGCCGGAATTGCCGTCGTGGCGGTGTTGCGGCGGTTCACGCGCATCAAAGACGACGCGGCGCTCGGCATCGTGCTGAGCTTGTTCTTCGGCGCGGGGCTGGCACTGTTGAAATACATTCAAACGCATGCCGTGGGCGGCAGCCGAGCGGGGCTCGATCACTATATTTTCGGCTCCGCGGCCTCGATGATCGCCGGCGACGTCAAGCTGATTGCCTCGGTCGCCTTGGTCGGGCTGGCGGCGGTGGTGTTGCTGTATAAGGAATTCCGCCTGGTCACGTTCGATGCACCCTTCGCGCGGGTGCAGGGTTGGCCGGCGTCGCTGCTCGATTTTCTCATCATGTTGCTGGTCTCGGTAACGGTCATCGTCGCTTTGCCCGCCGCTGGAGTCGTGCTCACCGCCGCCCTGCTGATTTTGCCGGCCGCGGCCGCTCGCTTTTGCACGGAATGGCTCAGTGCGATGCTGGTTTTGTCGGCGTTGTTCGGAGCGCTCGCCGGAGCGTCGGGCACGATGCTCAGCGCCGGCGGCGGCATGCCGACCGGCCCGATGATCGTGCTGGCCGGCGCCACCATTTTCCTATCGGCGATGTGCTTTGCGCCGCGCCGCGGCATCTTGGCCCGCGCGCTGGCCGACCGCCGCCTGCGGCGCCGGATCGACGATCAGAAGACGTTCTTGGCATTTCAGCGCCTGCGAGTGCCGGCAGGCGCTGCGGGGATGACCTTCGACGCACTGAGAAGCGAAGTCACGTTTTCGCCGGGCCGCCTGCGACGGGCACTCCATCGCGGCGAACGTGAAGGACTGCTGGTCGGCGACGGCGCCACCTGGAAATTGACTGAGGACGGCCACCGGCGCGTCGCTTCTCTGGCGCGTGCCCAGCGGCTCTGGCGCGCGTTTCTCGTCGAGTATCCCGACTTGGCCTCCACATTCGCCGATCTCGACATGGAACGCATCGACGAAGTGTTGCCAACAGAAATGGTCGCCGAGCTGGAGAAAATATGATGTATCCCAACTTCACGTCTGACGGCGGCCAAGCGCTCTGGACGATCAGCATTGCCGCGGCGGCCAACCTGGCGTGCGCGCTATTGGGTTGCTACTTGCTCTTGCAGCGCATGAGCCTGCTGGGCGACGCGCTGAGTCATGCCGTGCTGCCGGGCGTCGTGGTCGGTTTTTTAATCAGTGGTTCCACGTCGTCGAGCTGGATCTTCATCTCGGCCGTCGTGGTGGGCCTGCTGGCGACGTTCCTGATTCAATTGCTGACGGGGCTGGGCCAGGTGGCGGAAGACGCCAGCATAGGTGTCGTGTTTACGTCGTTGTTCGCCTTGGGCGTCGTGCTGTTGGTTGCTTATGGTTCGCGGGTCGATCTCGACGTCGATTGCGTGCTCTATGGTTTGATCGACTATGCCTGGCTCAACACGCGGCCCATGTTCGGATACGAAGTGCCGCGAGATTTTCTCTCGCTGGCGGGAGTGCTCGGTGCCACGCTGCTCTTCATTGCGCTGTTTTGGAAGGAGCTGAAGCTCGTCTCGTTCGATCCGCGGCTGGCGACTTCGATGGGCTACTCCGCCACGCTCGTGCATTATCTGCTGATGGCCATGATGGCGCTCTCCGTGGTCGCCGGTTTTTACGCCGTCGGCTCGGTGCTAGTGGTGGCCATGCTGATCGTGCCGGCGGCGACTGGGCAGCTCTTGTCAGACCGATTGTCCGTCACGATGGCCTGGGCCGCGTTGGTCGCCCTTTCATCCGCGGTGATCGGATATTACGGCGACTTGCGCTTCGAGACGGGCATGGCGCCGATGATGGCCATCGTGGCCGGCGCCGAGTTCAGCTTGGCGCTGATTGCTTCACCGCGGCACGGGCTGGGCAGCCGGGCGTTCCACCGTTTGTCACTCGCCCTGCGCATCGTGTCGGAAGACGTGATCGCCATGCTCTACCGCCACAGCGAAGCCGACCCGCAAGCGGCGGAAGCGGGCGTTTCGTGGCGCCGCTGCCTGGTCGTCGCCGGCGGTGGCTGGCTCGGCCGTTTAGCGCTGCCATTGCTATGGTGGCGAGGCGAGCTTCGCTGGACGGGCGGCGGTCGAGCGACGCTCACGGATGCCGGTCGCGCACGGGCTGAATCGCTGGTACGCGCGCACCGTCTCTGGGAAGCGTATCTCGGCGAGAATTTCGAGTTGCCGCTCGATCACCTGCACGAGCCCGCCGAGCGCCTCGAGCACTATCTCGGCCCCGCGCTGCTGGAGCAACTCGCCAGCGAATTGCGCCAGCCCGACCTCGACCCGCATGGAAAGGTAATACCGGGAGGGTGAAATGTACTCCCGTGAAGTTTAGAATGATAAAGACCAATGCGCAGCGGCGGCTATGGCAAAGCTTAAAAAAGGCAAACCAGACAGCAAGTACCAGGTCTTTTTGAGCCATGCCACGGCCGATAAATGGCTGGCGACGACGCTTTGCGAAAAAATGGAGTCTACCGGCGCCGCGACGTTCAGGGATGATCGCGACATCAAGGGCGGCGACGACATTCCGGACGAGATTCGCCGTCAACTTAAAGCATCGCATGAAGTGGTTGTGCTGCTAACGCCCGACTCAGTAGCCAGCCGCTGGGT
>DASSFG010000206.1:0-9950 GCA_035694685.1 Pirellulales bacterium | reverse complement strand
CATTGGGAACGAAGGTTGACGTTCGCCAAGGCGCCAAAGGCCGCGGTCGGATCGTGATTCACTTTGCCAGTGCCGACGAGTTCGAGCGCTTGCACGCCTGGTTGTGTGGCGAAACGCGTGGCATCGGCAGGCAAGCAGCTTGACGTAGTGCAGACCCGCGCGATCACGGAAACTTACAGACAGCAGCTTCCCGCATCGTCGTTCCGTTGCCGGCGAATCGACGGCAAAGAGGTGCCAGTCAAAGCGATGTTGCAAGAGCTGGCCAACCAGCAGCCGGTGATCTTTTCGCCGGAGGGCAAAATGATCGACCCGCGCTTCGCAAAAATGTTTCAGCCTTCGACTTTAGTCTTGTGCTTTCGGTCCGGGCAGACCATTGCGCCCGAAACACCGACCTACGCGCCCACAACGATTTCGCCTGTACCGGCCAATCCACAGACGGAACAGACCTCATCGAAAGCTGGCGCCAAATCATCGTCACAACCGACTTTTGAATCGCAACCTGCAAACGGCGCCTGGCCGCGGCGATGAGCCCCATGAATCGGGGCAACCGTTGCGACCGGCCCCGTCATTACCGTTGCAGGCGATCATTGATTCGACACCCCGTTTGATCGGCTGTCAAACAATTTCTGGCGGCGTCTCGTGCCGTGCGAACGCCTTGTTGGCCGAACATGTGGCCTGCGCCAATTCTACGGCCCGAAGCCTGAATACATTCGTGACATCTTGTCGCCGGCGCGCGTCTGTGCAGATTGCCTGCCGGGCGCGTCGATAGTCTGTGTGTTCCACGCCACCAACACGTTTTGCCGGGCTTACCACGCGGATGAACAAAGTACGACGCCGATCCAATGCAGCGGTCCAGTCGCCCCTGGAAACCTATCTTCGCGAAATTAACGAAACTTCGTTGCTTTCCGCCCACGACGAGCAGGATCTGGCCGTGGCCATCGGCCAGGGAGATACCCAAGCCCGCGACCGCATGGTGAGGGCAAACTTGCGATTGGTGGTGAACATCGCCCGCGGCTACACCGGCAAGGGCCTGGGCCTGCAAGACCTGATTGAAGAAGGCAACCTGGGCCTGCTGCGGGCAGTCGAAGGTTTTGATCCGGCGATGGGCACCCGCTTCAGCACCTATGCCAGCTATTGGATCAAGCAGTCGATCAAGCGAGCGCTGATCAACACTGCCAAGACGATCCGCATTCCGGCCTACATGGTTGAGCTGCTGAGCAAGTGGCGGCGCGCTAGCTCAAGGCTGGCCGAAGAGTTGGGCCGCACGCCCACGCCCGAAGAAGTCGCCCGCGTGCTCGGGCTGCCGCGCAAGAAGCTGCCGATCATCAAGAAGGCCATCCGCATCTACAACTCGACGCCGCAGACCGATCAGGCCGAGGCGGGTTGGTCGTTGGGCGAAATGATCATGGACGAGCGCGCCAAGAGTCCCGAAGACGAGATGCTCGAAGGCGACAATCTCACGCAAGTGATGCGGTTGCTGGAGACAATGGACCAGCGCGAGGCCACCATCCTGCGCATGCGGTTCGGCCTCGACGATCACGAGCCGCGCACGTTGAAAGAGATCGGCGAATCACTCGGACTCACGCGCGAGCGCGTGCGGCAGATCGAAACCGAAGCTCTCGCCAAGCTGGCCGCGGCACTCGATGGCGAGCCAAAGGGCGACGACGAGTGACGGAGTTGGATTGACGAATGAGTGCGTGCGTTGCTGAAATTGGATCAAGGGATCCATCGCGCGCCAGTCTACGCGATGAACTTCGTCGCCCTTTCGTCATTCGGACTTCGTCATTCTTTCGTCTTTCGTCATTCGTCATTCGTCATTGCCAGTTCAGCCGGTCGCACGAAGAATTTCTCGCTTCCCCTGTTGCCAAATCTATTTTATCGCGTACAACTAAGCGCATCAGCACACGCTGAGTTGATTGCCGTGCGCGATTTCGGATGATCGATCTCCGCTTGATCGTGCCGGCCAACGATAGGAGGTCGTTTGTTTTGTCAAGGGTGAGCGCCGGCCAGTAGTTCAGACGCCGCGGCGAAATGTCGGCGGTGGTCAAGCGGTCGACCTCACCGGGTTCCTTTAACGGAGGACACATAGCGTGGCCAAGAAGAAAGCTGCCAAGAAGACTGTCAAGAAGTCGCCCAAAAAGAAGGCTGCGAAGAAGACCGCGAAGCGCTAACCTCGTTTCGCTTTGGCAGCGGCGCCCGGCCTGATGTTTCACTGCATCGCTCGGGTGCCTGAACAACGACGAGAAAGAGCCGCTCGGGCAAACCAGCCCGGGCGGCTCTATTGTTTTTCCAGCCACGATGCCAGACGCGATCGTTTGTCGCCAACTCGTCAAGACCTATCCCGGCCGGCCGCCGGTGGCGGCCGTGCGCGGGCTCGACCTGCAAATCGAACGCGGCGAATGTTTCGGACTGCTGGGACCCAACGGCGCCGGCAAGACCACGACCATTGAGATCCTCGAAGGACTCTTGGATCCGACATCCGGCGAGGTCGAGGTTCTGGGCTTGCGGTGGGGCGTCGATGAGGACGAAATCCGTCAACGAATCGGCATTTCGCTGCAAGAAACGCGGTTGTCCGACAAGCTCTCTGTGCGCGAAACGTTGACTCTTTTTCGTAGCTTCTACCGCAGCGGCATCGAACCCGACGCGGCGATCACTCAAGTGGGCCTGGAAGAAAAGGCCAAGACCTGGGTCAAAAACCTTTCCGGCGGGCAACAACAACGCCTGGCGGTGGCCTGTGCGTTGGTGGGCGATCCCGAGCTGCTCTTCCTCGACGAGCCCACGACCGGCCTCGATCCACAATCGCGCCGCCAACTTTGGGAGATCATTCGCGGCTTCGGGCGGCAAGGCCGGACCGTCCTCATTACGACGCACTACATGGACGAGGCGGAGCGGCTCTGCGACCGCGTGGCAATTGTCGATCAGGGGCGGATCATCGCGCTCGGATCACCCGCCGAGTTGATCGCTAGCCTTGGCGGCGAGCACGTGATCGAGTTCACCCTCGATCGCGAAGCGCCGCCAGGTTTCTTCGCCGATCTGCCGGGCGTAACGGCCTTGCAAAACGAGAATGGCCGCACGGCGCTATCAGTTGCTGAGCCTCATGTGACGCTGCCGGCATTGCTTGCCAGACTTCATTCCGAGCGACTTGATCTGACCGGCCTGACGACACGCCATGCAAGCTTGGAGGACGTGTTCGTCAAGCTGACCGGCCACCACCTCACCGATCTGGTGTCACCATGACGGAAGTCCAGAAGCGGTCGTTCGACGCCGCGCCCAAACGTATTGCAGGATCTGCTGTTTCCGCCCGCCGTCATGCGCTCGGGCAGCTTGTGCTGGCCCGGCTGCGTAGTTTTTTTCGCGAGCCGGCAGCCGTCTTTTGGGTTTACGGCTTTCCGCTCCTCATGACGGCGGGGCTAGGGAGTGCGTTTCGCAACAAGCCCGTCGAGCGGATTACCGTCGACGTCGAGCGCAGCGCCGCCGCCGAGCGAGCTCTCCGCGCCTTGCGCGCCGACCCTCGCTACGTCGCGTCGGTGCGCGACGCCGACGAATGCCGCCTGCGGCTGCGGACAGGCCGCACGGACCTGGTGGTCGCGGCCTCGACGGCAACTTCTCCCCATTATGATTTCAAATTCGACCCGACTCGTCCCGAAAGCCTGCTGGCACGGAACGCCGTCGACGATTGCTTGCAGCGTGCCGCCGGCCGCCGCGACGTGGCCACCACCACCGATCAGCCGGTGAATGAGCCGGGCGGCCGCTATATCGACTTTGTCGTGCCCGGCCTGGTGGGTATGAACATCATGGGCGGCGGGCTGTGGGGCGTCGGCTTTGTGATTGTCGACATGCGCATTCGCAAGCTGCTGAAACGGTTTTTGGCCACGCCCATGCGGCGCAGCGACTTTTTGGCCGCCATCATGATCAGCCGCATGCTGTTCATCATTCCCGAGGTGCTGATCATCCTGATCTTCGCGCGGCTGGCCTTCGGCGTGGTGATCTATGGCAGCCTCCTCGCGCTGTTGTTTCTGATGTTTCTGGGCGCCCTGGCCTTTGCAGGCATCGGGCTGCTGTTGGCCAGCCGCGCTCAGACGGTCGAAACGGTATCGGGTTTGATGAACCTGGTGATGCTGCCGATGTGGCTGCTTTCGGGCGTGTTCTTTTCGTCGGATCGATTTCCCGATGCAGTGCAGCCTGCGATCAAGGCTTTGCCGCTGACGCTCCTGAACGACGCCTTGCGCAGCGTGATGCTCGAAGGAGCGTCGCTCACTTCCCAGTGGCTCGAAGTCGCCGGCCTTCTGGCCTGGGGCGCGGTTACCTTTGTGCTGGCCTTACGCTGGTTCCGCTGGATCGCTTAATCAGCCCGCTCCTAGATGGGGCAGTTTCCTGCGGGGGTAATGATCTACCTGGCCGACGCGTCGGGAGCAAGGTCGCGCTCGGCGAGCAGGACAGGAAGTTGCAGCGATGGAAAAGTTTCTTCCCTTCCGCACGTTCGCGGTGATCGCCGCTGGCTGCTCTAGCTAAAAAACAGCGGCGTTAACGCGTGCCCGGATCGCAAGATGCGCGGTCGCCTCTGGACGCCATTACCAATCCGGCGCAGCCGTTGCACACAGGAGGACGGCAAGTCACCCGCTGCTTTCAGCTCGGCGTGAGAACGGTATGATGTACGACGGAGGCCCGGTCCTTTCCGGCAGGCCATTTCCCTTCTGGTCTGCCTGGCCGGCCCGGTCGTTTGCCGCACGCGAAACTGGCGTTGCTATGTGGAAAAAAGTAGTCGCTCCCACCGCGTTGGTAAGTCTGTTCTGGATTGTCGTTAGTTGCGGGACGGCGCACGTCCTCAATCAACTTGATGCGACGCAGACGGGGGTCTTGAACCAGAACCGGAACGTCATTCAGGCGGCCGGCGCCATGCAAGAGAATTTGTGGCGGCTACAAGCCACCTTACTCGAGGCCGCGGAACTGTTGGAAAAAGGGAACAAACTCCGCGAACGATTTCGCAGCGAGGCGGAGCGGATCGAAAGCCAGTTCGACCAGGCGCTGACCTTGGCCGGCCAAAATACCTCGACGTCCGAGGAACGGCCACTGATCGACGCCATCAGCGCACGCTTTGCCGAGTACCGGTCTTTTTCGCGGAGTCAGCTCGCCCATGCCGATCTCTCGCCTGAGGAGGCTGCCAATTCCGTCGATGCCGCCATGCGTCTGGCGCGGGCGGTGGCCCAACCTTGCGAGCAGCTCTCGGAACTGGCACAGCGACTGACCACCGACGCCTTCCAGCGGCGCGACCGGCTGCGCGCCAACGTCGATCTGGCACGCATCGGCTTCATTATCGTCGGACCGGCCGTCGGCATCCTCTTGGGAGTATGGGTCGCCCGCGGGTTGCACCACTCGATTTCGGAAATCAGTGTCACGCTCCGCACCGCCAGCGGCGACCTGGAGCAACAAATCGGGCGAGTCGAACTATACCCCACTGCCGAGCTCGATGGCCTGCCGGCATTGCAGCAACAGGTTCAGGCCGTTTCGGGACGTATCAAGCAAGTGGTGGAGGAGTTGCAACGGACACGGCGAGAAGCCGTGCGGGCAGAACGCCTGGCGGCCGTAGGCGAGTTGGCGGCCGGCGTCGCACATGAAATGCGCAACCCGCTGACGTCCGTGAAGCTGCTCATTCAAGCCGTCCAACGCAATCAAACCGCCGCCTCTGCCGACGCCGAGCGATTGAAAGTCGTCGAGCAGGAAATTGCCCGGATGGAGACAACGATCAAGGAGCTGCTCGATTTTGCCCGGCCGCCCAAGCTGCGCCGCGTGCGCCACGACGTGCGCGAGACGTTGCAACGGGCGCTGACGCTCGCCGCCGGACGCGCTCAGCAGGGCAAGGTGCTGATCGAGGAACAGCTCGGTTCGGCGCCGGCCATGGTGGACGCTGATCCGCAGCAACTGGACCAGGTATTCGTCAACCTGCTGTTGAACGCCGTCGAAGCCATGGCGAACGGCGGGTCGTTGCACGTCACGATCGACCGGCCGGACAAAGGCCACGGAATGCTGCGGATCGTTTTCCGCGACACTGGAACAGGCATCCCCGACGAAGTCATGGTACGGTTGTTTGAGCCCTTCGTCACCAGCAAAGAGCGCGGCATTGGGCTCGGGCTGGCAATCAGCCGGCGGATCATGCAAGAACACGGCGGCAGCTTAACGGCCTCGAATCCGCCGCCCGGCGGCGCCATGTTTGTCGTCGAGCTGCCGCCCGCCGGGCCGACCTCGGCCGACGATGGCGCGCCTGCGACACATCTCGAAGAAATGGTGAACTCGCGTGCGTAAGCAACTAACGCTGCTCGTCATCGACGACGAGACGAACATTCGTTACAGCATCGGCCAGGTGCTGGCCGACGAACGAATCCACATTCTGGAGGCGGCCACTGCTGAAGAAGGTCTGCGGCTGGCGGCCGAACATTCGCCCGACGTCATCCTGCTCGATATCCGCCTAGGACAGCAATCGGGGCTCGACGTCTTTCACGAGCTGCGGAGCATCGACCCCAAGAGTCTGGTGATTTTCATCACCGGGCATGGCACGACCGATACGGCCATCGAGGCGATGAAGATCGGCGCCTATGACTACCTCGTTAAGCCGCTCGACGCCGACCAGCTTCAGCAGATCGTGGAGCAGGCCTTCTCCATCAGCCGTATGATGCACGTGCCGGCCCTGCTGGAAGAAGGTGACCGTCCGCAGGACCGGCCCGACCTGCTTGTCGGTTCGGGGGCGGCCATGCAATCGGTTTGCAAACAGATTGGCCGCGTCGCGCCGCAGAACGTCAACGTACTGTTGTTGGGTGAAAGCGGTACCGGCAAGGAACTCGTGGCGCGGGCCATTTATCACCATAGCCAGCGGAGCCAGTCGCCCTTCCTGGCGATCAACTGCTCGGCCATCCCCGAATCGCTGCTGGAAAGTGAACTCTTCGGCCATGAACGGGGCGCCTTTACGGGGGCCGAGCGGCGGCGCGTGGGCAAGTTCGAGCAGTGCGACCGCGGCACGCTGTTTCTCGACGAAGTGGGTGACATGACGGCCAATACGCAAGCCAAAATCTTGCGCCTGCTGCAAGAAGGCCGCTTCGAGCGTGTGGGGGGCAACGAAACCATCTCGGTCGACGTCCGCGTGATCGCCGCAACGAACCAGAACCTGGAGCAACTAATTGAGGAGGGCCGCTTCCGCAAGGATCTCTATTACCGCTTGCGCGGCGTGACCATTCACTTGCCACCTCTGCGGGAACGGCGTGAAGACATTTCCGAGCTGGCACACTACTTTCTGTTTCGCTACAACCGGCAGATCGGCACGACGGTGCAGTCAATCTCGCCCGCAGCGCTGGAACTGCTGCAAAAGTACGACTGGCCGGGCAACGTGCGCGAGCTGCAAAGCATTCTGCGCGAATCGCTGATCGTGTCGGCCGGACCGACGATCTTGCCCGAGTTCTTGCCTGCGGAAGTGCGTCGGGGGCTGCCGGCCGACGCCGAAACCTCGGTCGAAACGAGCGAGTGGCAGCAGTTGCCGCAGCAGGTTGAGGCCTGGCTGGCAGGCGGCGAAACGGACCTCTATCGCCGCGCTTTAGAACACTTCGACCGCTTGATGATCCGCCGCGCCATGGAGCGCGCCGGCGGCAACCAGGCCCGCGCCTCCGAGCTACTCGGCCTGAGCCGCGTTACTCTGCGTGCCAAACTCCGCGCCTTGGGCATGCAGGTGGGCAAGGTGCTCACCGAGTAGCCCGTAGGAGAAGGAGCCTGCTTCGCATGTATTTCAATCGGTGTAGTCTTCGAGACCGAACTGACCGGGATCCCCGAAATTGCCGTAGCTGAATCGGTTGAGGAAACGAAAGGCCGCCAGGCCACCAAAACCCGGAGGCACACTTGGTACCCCGACACTCCGCACGGACTGGCCGAATCCGAGGTTCGGAATGCGGACATGAAGAACGTACACGCGATAGGAACCGACGTATGCACCGCTTAAAGAAACGCTTTGCGCGGGCCGGGCACCGGCTTGGAGGCAGTCGCTCTCAGCCAAAATAAGCTCAAAGCCAGCACGAGCCGTTGCAGCCCCCGTATCGGCCAAGAGATGCCGGACGACCTCTTGCCCCGCCGCGAAGGACAGCACGACTTCAACGCACGGCTGATCGCGCCGCAACGGCCACACAACGCGCGCCATTAAAGGCCCCACCAAATCGACTGGGGGACGTCGTAATCGAGGCCGGCTTCGATGCAGAATGTCCTTCGGGGATCGGATTCAATCTGCTCGAGGCCCTCGACCACGTCGTCCAGCGAATCGGCCACGACCACCGCCTGTCCATTGGCAAGGCCGACGAATTTTCCGGCGTACGGCGAGCGCGGATTCGTGCGCGCCTCCTCATTGATGCGCTGGGCCAATGCCCGATTGCGCTCTTGCACAACGCTCAAGTTTTCCATGGAAACCACCTCTCCCGAAGAAGTATACCGTGTCTGGTCAATCCAAAACACTCGGAGGACTTGGCACCGCCGGCTTGATGTCTGGGCCGTCGGAAGGGCCCGGCGATCCCGGTACTGGCAACACGTCACCCGGCGGGATTGACTCCGCCGACTTGGTACGCCGATGGCTAGTGTGGTCATCTCCTTCCCCTTGGTCACCCGCTGTTTCCGTTGGTGGAACGATTGCGGGAGGCCGCGCTGGAATCGACCCGTGGAAATGCACGCGTCCGCGGCCGTGCGGGCGGCTGGTCTGGATCGCGTCGACTAAGTCGGGTGGCCGCACCGCAGTTGGTTGCGGTGCGCCATACGGAACCAGGCCGTTGCCCCCCATGTTCCAGAGAGTCGTATCGTCGTCGACGACCGACGTATAACCTGCATATTGCAGCGGAGTCGTGCCTGGTTCATCGGGAAGGGGGGCTTCGGGCCTCGGACCGTCACCCCAGCCATTCGAGCCGTAGGGCCGGGGCGGCGGATTCCAATGTCGATTCGGCGAGTAACCAATGTAGTAAGGAGTGTAGTACGGCAACAGGAAACAATTCGCCCAGGGCTTCCAGCGGGTCGACGAGGCAACCGGCGAGAGCGGGGCATAGTAGGGAATGTAAGGTTTCCAGTGCCTCGCGTCGGCGGGGGCGAGTCCTGGTGGGTGAACGCCAAAAGCCTCGACCGGCGTGAGTGTCGCCGGTCCACGGCCTTTCGCGCCCTTGCCGCCGTTGGAATATTCTTGAGCAGCCGCTGTCAGCGCCATTATTGCGGCCAGGGCCGCGGAACCAAGTAGCCATGAAAAACGGTGGGTCATTAAAGTATCCTCGCTTAGTCTCAGTGGTTAATCGACAGTGAAAAGTGAAAGGCCGCAGGCGGAAATCAGTCCCTCACTTTTCACTTTTCACTCTTCACTCTTCACTTCTCACCATTCACTCGTCACTTTTTTTCTCACCGTGTTGCCGGCGGCGGACCGGAGCCCACCGGCGGCAGATAGTCGGGACGCTGGGTATTCACCGGCAAGATCGGCCCCGTTCGCCGCGAGAAGGCCAGCTCGCGCGCCGGATAGCCAAGCTCGTGAAACATGGCGAACTGCGCCGTGTTGTAATCGGCAACCGTGTCGATGTAATGCTGGTACCCCCTCATTAACAACTGCAAGGCAAAGACCACTTCCCAGGGACGAAAGATTTGAATCAAGACGTTTCCAAAGCGCTGCGTCTGAGCCAGTCCCTCGACGTTGCCGTTGTAGTTGATCAGGGCCGCCTTCACCTCGCGTTCGGCCTGCACGACGCGGGCTGCCGCCGACTGCAGGTCGGCCTGAGTGCGCGTCACGCCCGCCGCGATTGAGTCCTGCTGGTGAAACAATTCGACCAATTGCTGTGAAGTCATGCCGCGCGCCTCTTTGATCTGAGCCAGATTTCTCAGGCCCAGGCCGTCGATCGTCATCAGCATCTGCGGGCTGATGTCGTCGCGAGGGCTCCATTGGTTCATTTTGCTGCCGT
>DASSFG010000205.1:0-6978 GCA_035694685.1 Pirellulales bacterium | reverse complement strand
ATGGTGGGACTCGCTTCGCTCGTCCCACCCTACACGAGCAATACGACGTTAAACGTTACCGACCGGAGGGTGCTGACCGGGGCCTTACTTTTTCACCGGGCTGAGCCGCACTTCGCGGAGGTCCATGACAGCGGGGCCGGGCTTGGAGACGGCGCGGACGTCGAGCTGATAACGACCGGGACGTGTGAACGAAAGCCGGCCGATCGTCTGCGGTACGAACTGTTGAAAGCCACCGGTTTCAGGTACGGTGAAGTTCAGCTTCTGCTCCGCCACCTGGAGTGCAACCTGGCTGCCGCCGCTGCCGTTGCCGCAGCCGACGAGCGCCGTCAATTCGTATTCGCCCGGTTGGCGAACTTCGAATTCCCAGCCGGCCCAATCTTCGACGCGCACCCAGTAGCCGAGCGTGGCCTTGTGCGGCAATGGCTCGTAACGCAGCATCACGCCATGCACGTCGGCCGTTCGGGCCGGCAGCACAATGACGCCGTCCTTGTCGGGCGGATTTGGTACGTAGTCGGGATTCGGCCGCGGCATCTGCACGTCGGCTTGGCGCCGCCAGACCGCCAGCTTGCCGGCCAGTCGCTCGACCTGATCGGGCCGGTCCGCTGCCAGGTTCTTGCTCTCGCTGACGTCGTCTTTCAGATTGAAGAGCTCGCGGCGGCCCGTATCGTAAAATTCGATCAACTTCCAATCGCCGTCGCGCACGCTGCCGCCCGGGCGGCTTCCCTGGTTGGCATAGTGCGGATAATGCCAGTAGAGTTCGCGTGGCGGCAATGGCTCTTGGTGCAGTAAGAGTTGCGAGAGATCTTGCCCGTCGACCGCCGTGGGAAACTTTTGCCCGCACAGCGCCAATGTAGACACCGGCAGGTCGGCGCTCCAGACGGGCATTTCTTCGACGCGGGGTTCGATGTGGCCGGGCCAGGAAACAATGAGCGGCACGCGCACGCCGCCTTCATACAGCCACCCTTTGCCTTCGCGCAGCGGCGAGTTATTGGTGGCCGGCGTGTTTTTGCCTTCGTGCGTGGCAAGCCCACCGTTGTCGCTCGTGAAGATAATAACCGTGCGGTCGGAAAGGCCCAGTTCGCGCAGCCTGGCTGCGAGCCGGCCGACCCCCTGGTCGACGCTTTCCAGCATCGCCGCGTAGATGGGGTTTTCCTGGCGGCCATGAGGCGCGCCGTCCCAGGCCGGATAACCGGCCTGAAGCTCACGTTTCGCGGCCAGAGGGGTATGCACCGCGTAGTGCGGCAGGTACAGAAAGAAAGGTTTTGAGCGATTCTCGTCAATGAGTTTCAGCGCCTCGTTCGTCAGGCGGTCGGTGAGGTACTCGCCTTCCGGCGCATCGGCCAGTCCGGGTATGACGCGGTCGCCGCGGCCGAAAGGGGCAAAGTAGCTGACCGGTGAGCCACGCTCATCACCTGCCACGTTCACGTCGAAGCCCTGTTGCGTCGGGCTGAAACCGGCGCCGCCCAAGTGCCATTTGCCGACGTGCCCTGTTACGTAGCCGGCGTCACGCAAGACTTCCGCAACGGTTACTTCTTTCAGCGGCAACTGTTGAAGGAACGGCGGACGCAGTAAACGCTGACTTGGCATGTCGCGCCGGCCCGGCAGCCAATCGGTCAGGTGCAATCGCGCTGGGTGCTTGGCGGTCATCAGTGCCGCCCGCGTCGGCGAGCAGACCGGGCAAGCGGCGTAGGCCTGCACGAACCGCACGCCGCCGGCCGCTAACCGGTCGAGCTCCGGCGTGCGATGGAACGTGCTTCCGTAACAGCCCAAGTCAGCCCAACCCAGATCATCGGCCACGATCAGCACGACATTCGGCTGCTCGGCGGCCGCCGCATGCGATATGAACGTGAAAACGGCCAGCGCGGCAAACAAACCTAAATGCTTCATAACCGAAATCGTTGGCGAGTCATTCGGCGAGCCCGAGTTCCTCAAGTGAGGCCGCTGACAAGAGCGCCCGGGATAACTGCGTGAGCCGATCTTGCGGCGCCGCCTCGAGTCGGGCGACAGCTCCAGGCGGCAACGGGCCGAAGCGTTCTTCGAGCTGCCCTCGAATCAGCTCCCGCTGTCCCTTCAGGATCCCAAGTTGCAAACCGCGTTGCTCACCGCGTTGTTCGACATGGTCTAACAAGCCCATTTCCATCGCTTTTACTCCTGGATCCGGATGGCTACGCACCATTTGTTCAAACTGTTGCCGCTGTTCATCGTCGGTGGGCAGGTAAGCGCTCACGCATTCGCAAAGCAGTGTCTTTCGATACGAGTTTTCGGTTGAATGCACAAGCCGCTCCAATGCCTCGGCGGCCAACTGTATCTTCCGCTCTTTCGGCACACGCATCAAGGCCGCCAACGCGACGCCCAGCCAATTGTCCTGCTTCACGTAGTTCTCGGCATCGAGGGCCGGCAGCCCAACATACGGATAGTTGAATCGCACGAGCTGGTGTTCCCAGAAACGCTCCTCATACGTGTCCCATCCAATCCCGTTCAATCCGACACGCAGGTAAACTCCGATAGGTAGCACTGGTAAGTCGTGTCGGCGCCGAAGCGGCTCGTAATAGTGGAACATCCGCCGTCGCAGCGGTGCGACGGTATCTGCGGCTTCAATTTCTACGTGAACCAAGGCCAGCCAACTCTCGGCCGAGCGTCCGTCAGGCCCGAGAATCGGTTCCTTTGTGGCCAACTTCGCGACGATATCGACAAAGCGGCTCTGGCCTTGCAGTGCATCATTCACGAGCTCCTTGTCGAGCCAATCGACCCGCTCGAAATCAAACCGTTCCGCCCATGTCGGGAAAAAGAGCCAAAAGAACTCGGCGAAGAACTCCTCCAGCAACCTCTTGAAGCGCTGATCGTGCATGATTTCCTTGTCGCCGACTAGCTATTTCCAATCATGTCCAACCGTGTAACCGGCGCTTCTACGCCGATGGTCTGTCAATTTCGCACAACGAAGTTGCACCGACGATGGCCGGAACCTACCGCATCATCCACTCGACTGCCGCGGCGGCTTCGCCCGACTCGTCGCCTTGATACAGGCTCAAGCCATCGGGCCGACCGGCGGCCGAGTACGCATGACGCACGATCGGCAGCTCACTTTTCTCGCCGGCCAGCCATAGCTGATGAGGCGCCGACAACGCCAGCAAAGCAGGTACGTCGCCATACTTGACGATGCCCGGCAAGAAGGCCGCATCGTCGAAGGCCGTCAGCCGGGTAAAGCGGAAACCGGCGGTGTCGATGGCCACGCGATCGACACCGTTACCGGCCACAGCCGCCGCCGCGGCTACCCACGGGCCGGCGCCGTTCAGTCCAACCAGGTCCACGCGGTCGGGCTTGTGTTCGCTGGCTCGGGCAAACGAGACGAATGCCAGCACGTCGTGTACACGCTGGGCAAACAGTGGATGATTGTAGCCGTAAGTGTAGCCGGCAAATTCACGCGGGTTTTTCACGCGGCGATTTTTCATCGGCGGCTGACCCGACGCCAGAAATTCGCCCTGGCCAATCAGGTCAATGCCGCCCACCGAGGTGCCCGTCGCCAGCAGCTTTTTAATTTCGGGCCTCAACGTACCGGAGCTGTATAAGCCCGACTTGCCCGATTCGTCAATCCAAAGCACGGCCCGCTTGTTCCATTTCTTAGGCAACAAAAAGGCCACCGGCAGCTCCTGGCCGTGCAGCGGGTTACGCAACAGGCCGGCGAACTCGAGGTAGTCGCCGCGGTCTTCCTCCATCGCTTTCTCAAGCTCGGGCACCCCGATGTCTGCCAGCGAGTGGCCGAGAATCGCTTCGACCGCGCCGCCCACCACCTCGCGATACTTGGCCAGCGCCGCGCCGTCCTTCGGCTCCAACGCCGCGAGCTGGCGATCGGCCTCGGCGGTCATTTGCTTGATCAGGCGACGCTCGTAGTCGTCGCCTCCGGGCGGCTTGGGATGAGTGTCGTCCCAGACCGTCATCTCCGCGATCGTCAGCGGGATAAAATCTTCTTCGACGATCGGATCGGTGTAGCCCAGCCGCAGGTGCTTGTTGAACCAGCTATACATTACCGCCCGGCTGACGTAGTTGTAATTGTGCGGGAATTGGACCAGCGGCTTGGCCATGACGTTGGCCTCGGCGCCCAATAGCTTGTAAAGCTGCTTCAGTTCGGGCAGGCCCTTTGTGGCAATCTCTTTGGTCCAGTCGTCGGCGCCCGACATGCCTAGGGGCTTGGGAGCAAACAGCCCAGCCAGCTCGATGTTGCCCGTGTCGATGCGCAAGAGGCTGCAATTCTCGCAGGTGCAGCCGCCTTGCATGGCGGTCGAGACCATCACGGCCGGAAAGGCCGCCGCCGGCCGCGGATCGACGGCGCAAAGCATAAAAGTCTGCGTGCCGCCGCCGCTGGCGCCCGTCACGCCGATGCGCGTCGCATCGACCTCGGGCAAGCTGGTGATCCAATCGAGCGCGCGGACGGAGTTAAACGTTTGCAGGCCCATGATCGACTGCACTCGCAGCTCGGCCTGAGCACTAAAAAAACCCCAGTTGTCGGCCGATTCCATCTCTGGCCGGATCTTGCCGTAACCGTGAGCCAGGGCCTGCGAAAGCTGCTGGCTGTCGGCATAGCCGACCATGTCGTAATGAAACACTACGCAGCCCATGCGTGCAAGTTGCACACAGCGGGCCTGCAGCGGAAATCGCCCGCTGTTGACGAAGCGCTCGGCGCCATCAACGATCTGCTGACGGGCCGTTGCCAACCCTCCATCATAGAAGCGGCCGTTGGCCCAATGTCCGTGCGGGCAAAGCACGGCGGGCAGCTTGCCGCTGCGTCCCTTAGGCCGGTAGAGACTGCCGGTGACGAAGTGCCCTGGCCAGCTTTCCAAATAAACGCGCTCGACGGTGTATTCATTGCGGTCGATGCGACCGTGTACGACGGCATTAACCGGTGTCGTCGCGGGCATAGGCCACAGGCCGGTCGCGACTTTCACTTGCCGCCGCACGCGATCGGCACGTTTCTGCCACGCTTCGAGCGAGGCCGGCACTTGCAAGGGGAAGTAGCCGTTGAGATCTTTGGGCTCTTCCAACCGTTTGTCGGCCGGCAGCTTCCCTTGCGGCAAGACACGCGGCGCGTCGGCGCGGAGGGTGCTAAGGCAGCTTAAGAGGACAATCGCTGCCCGGGCAAGATTGTTCGGCGACAGGCGGACAGGTGGGCGTGATTTCATGGCAGGATGACTCGCAGTGCGGTGAGGCGGGGAGATTGGATGGCAGCCGCTCCGAAATCCGGCGTCGGTGGCGGCCTGCCCCTCTGGCTGCTAATGTATGCCGCCGCCCTTCGCTCCGCCACTCTTTTTTGCCGTAACTACCATTCCCACTCCGCTTTGTCGAAATCATTGACGACTTCAGCGTCAAGGAGGGCGTCGTCGCCGGAACGGGCCATTTCTTCAAAGGCTTCCGCCCAGCCTTCACGCGGATTCGAGGCGGGACGGATGATCAGCGAGTTCCCCTTCATTGTGATCTCGACTTCGTCTCGTAACCCTGATTGCTCGATCAAGGTTTTGGGAATGCGAATCCCCTGGGAATTGCCGATGCGGACAAGCCGTGTCTTCATGATGCCGCTCTGTAACCTAATTACATTGTGAATCCATTTCGAGCCCAATGCACATCTTTTGATGTTGCGCTTTTGTCTGCCGCGGAGCGGCAAAGGAGTGTAGCCGCGGGTGCAAACCCGCGGAAAACGTGGCAAAAACGGATAAAGCCGCGGAGCGGCGACGTAATGCCAACCGTGGTCCATCCGCCGCCGCTCCGCGGCTTCACCACTCCGCGTTACACTGTAACCGCGGGCTCCGCCCACGGCTACATTCCGGGTGCCGCTCCGCGGCGGAGATCGAAATGCGCAACATCAAAATGCACATCCGCGCCGCCTTTTTCGACAGACAGGAGGGGCGTCGTCTCACTTCTTTTCTTCACCGCCTTGCGCCGGTTGAGCCGGCGTTCCTAGCGACGTGCGCAGCGCGGCGAGCGTGGCCTCCAGTTGCTTGACTTGCGCTTCGAGCGCGCTGAGCTGCGTGGCAACGTCGGTCCAAGCTGGGTAAGCATACAGTGTGTTAAGCGTCCAATTATATGGGTTCGTGTTGGTGTATCCGCTCGGCACGGCTTGAAGAGAGTTCGTGTATGCGTTCGGCACGGCTTGAAGATCGATCCACTGCGGGAAACTCGTCGTGTTAAAGAACACGACATTGTCGTATGGGTTAACGAGCTGCGCGACGGCATTCACCGCTGGGGCGTGCAACGTGGCCGTGACCGTGAGCATGGCCGGCTTGCCGCGGCGCAGCAGCTTGAGCGGAGCCGATTTGTCGGCAATCGACTGAAGCTGCTCACTAAGCGCTTCGATGGTGGTCAACCCTTTGCCGTCAAGCTGTAAGAGGACATCGTTTACCATCACCCCCGCTTGGGCCGCAGGACTGCCCTCTTCGATGCTCGTGACCACTAGACCTTCCTCGGCCGGCACCGACAACTGCGACCGCAACGTATCATCGGCGCTGGCTAGTCCGAGCCCTAGCCAGTATTTCGGCTCAGCGGCGAGACCGTTGTCTCTGTCGATCGCGATTTCCACTCGCGTCGCCGCACGAGGTGTCACTTCCACTGACTGCTTTTTGCCCGCCCGTATCAAACCGATCGCAAGGGGCCGATCGGGAGATGTCTCCAACATTTTGCGGAATGCGTCCAGACCCGTGATTTCTTGTTCGGCGGCGGTAACGAGAACGTCGTTTTTCTGGATGCCCGCCTTGGCGGCCGGGCCGTCGTCGGCCACCGACCTGACGACCAGCCCCTTCCCCTCGTCCAGTCCCAAGTGCGAGCGAAGTATGTCGTCGACCTGCGATACGTCGGCGCCGAGCTGATCGTTATTGGCGGCCAACTGGATCGCTTCGACGGCGAACCGCACGTTCGACAGGTCGCTACTTTTCACAGGCTCACCGGCTTGCCCGGGCACGCCAGCGTCGACGGCAGCGCGCGCTGCGGGCTGAT
>DASSFG010000204.1:0-7215 GCA_035694685.1 Pirellulales bacterium | reverse complement strand
ATCGAAAGCTTGGTAGGGTGAGGGCAGTAGGTCAGGCTTTCCAGCCTGACACCCTGGCGGAAGAAAAGGCATGTCAGGCTGGAAAGCCTGACCTACCTACCTGCTCTGGAGAGTGGACAAATGCAAGTTGCAGCCGTTAGCCTGGAAGAAGGCGAACACGAAGCTATGAATCTCCGCGCCACCGAAGCCGAACCCGAATCAGCCCCGCGGCCCGCGTCGATGAAATTCACCTATCCGAGCGGCTCCCGCCCCTTGGAAGGCTATACCATCAAGCGCGGCGTCGGACGTGGCGGCTTTGGCGAGGTGTATTACGCCACCAGCGACGCGGGCAAAGAGGTGGCCCTCAAGCTCATCCGCCGCAACCTCGACGTGGAACTGCGCGGCGTCACGCAGTGTCTGAATCTCAAGCATCCCAATCTGCTCTCGCTCTTCGACGTTAAGCAAGACGAGCTGGGCGACAGTTGGGTGGTGATGGAGTACGTGGCGGGCGACTCCTTGGAAGCCGTCTTGCAGCGGCATCCCCAGGGACTCCCTCCCGACGAAGTGTTGCGCTGGTTCCGCGGCATCGCCGCCGGCGTCTGCTACCTGCACGATCACGGCATCGTTCACCGCGACCTGAAACCAGGCAACATTTTCTGCGACGAAGGCATCGTCAAGATCGGCGACTACGGACTGTCGAAGTTCATCTCGGCCAGCCGCCGCAGCGGGCAGACCGAGAGCGTCGGCACCGTACACTACATGGCGCCCGAAATCGGCAATGGCCGCTATGGCAAAGAAATCGACATCTATGCCCTGGGCATCATCCTCTACGAAATGCTCACCGGCCATGTGCCGTTCGAGGGCGAGAGCGTAGGCGAAGTGCTGATGAAGCACCTTACCGCCGAGCCCAATCTGGAAGGCGTCGAAGAGCCATACCGCTCGGCGATTGCCAAGACCCTCACCAAGAATCCCGATACGCGCATCAAGACCGTCGGCGAGCTGCTCGCCCTCTTGCCGGCCACGCAGGGCCCTGGCGGAGAGTTCCTGCATGGCGGTGCGGGACGGCCCTCGCACGAGGTGGCGCCGAACGCCATCGACGGCGTTCGCAACGGAGCTGCCGAGGCGGCGGTTCCCCAGAGAGATGGCGTGGCCGGCAAGGCGGCTGGAAAAAACTGCGAGGCAACCGCTGCCGAAATCGTCCCCGCGAGCGTGGTTCCCGAAGAGCCGGTGTGGCGCGCCATCAGCACGTCTTGGCAGCGTTTCTCGCATCAATGGCGAAACGGCCAGATCACGCCCGCCGCCAAGGCGGTGATCGTCATCGGCACCATCTACGGGATGTTTCACTTCGCGCTGCCCGCGATTCCGCTGGCCGGCCTGGCCCTGGCGGTCTATGCCATTTATTACGTCGTTCGCATGATCGTGCTCGACAGCAGGCCGCCCACCGTTCGTCGGCCGACGGTCGCACCGGCCCAAGCACCGCCAATTGCCTCTGCGGTGCTCGTGTCGGCCCCGCCGGCGCCGGCGCCGGTCCGCCGCGTGCCCGTTACGCCGGCGTATCGTTCAACCCCGGCGGCGGAGGTGCCATCGAAGTCAGGCCGTCAGCGCATTGAAGAGCTGACCGGTTCGCTGCTGGGGGCGACGGCCGTAACCGCCGTGATGAGTGTTTTCTTGAGCGTCGTACATACCAAGACGCTTGTGCCTGGCCAGTTCGCCTGGTTGCTGCTGGTCAGTACGCTCGGCTCGTGGCTGGTATTGACGCCCAGCAAATATTGGGAAGGCCGCACGGGCGAACCGATGCTGCGCCGCTTGACATTGATGGTGCTGGGGCTGGGCCTTGGCGCGGCGGCATGGGGCGTGAAAGACTTCTTGCTCGTGCCTTTGCGTTGGGACTGGCAAGTGCCCGCTCCGGCGATCGAAGAGTTCGTTAGTGCGCGCTTCTACGAGCCGGATGGTTCGCCGACCCTGGTGGGCCACATGGGATACTTCGCCTTTTTGATGCTGCTGGTCGGCTGGTGGAAACAGGCCGATCCGATGCGTCCGGCGCGGCTGCGTGTCTGGCCGGTCGCGGTGACTGTGTTTTGGGCCTGGACGCTCTATTTCTTTTCGGCGTTCCCACAACCTTGGGGCATGATGGTGGCTGCCAGCATGTCGATCGCAGTACAGCTCGCCGCCAGTTGGGAGAAGGGTAAACGGAGGGTTTCAACGTAATGCAACCGCAAGCATCAATCACATTCGTGCCAGTATTAATTGTCGTTGGCGCCGTGGCCGCCGTGTTAGTGGTGGCGTTAGTTGCCGCCTTGTTCAGCGGCCGCGTGTGGGCCGTGATCGCCGGTGTACTTGGTACTCTGCTCTTGATCGTAGGCGGGCTGCTCATGGTCGGAGTGCTGTTATTCAGGGCCAGGTCAGCGCAAGCTGTCGCCACGATCGAAACGGAACCGGCTGTGCTTACCGTGGACGTATCGGGAGGCCCACGAAGCGATGCGCGTCCCCTGACGCAGAGATCAATCACGGAAGATCCCCTTCATTCCGACGACCAGGAATCGCGTGCTGACGACAACTCCAGCGAGCTGAAAGTGCCGACCGACGCGGCTTCCGGGCCGCCGCGGCCCGCTTGGATGGACGGACCACTCGGGCGCGTCGGAAACGTTTATCGCACGACGGTCAAGGTAGGCCCCTTGTTTTCACGTACCGAATGCGAACAGCAATTGGCCCCCGCGCTCGACCAGGCAGTCAAGACCTACGCCGATCACCTGCTGGGCGAAGGCAAAGGCCGTTATGTAAACCTCGAGCGGTCGTTTATTCGCAACCATCTCGTCCACGGCGAATGGGAAGAGCGCCGGCAAACCACTTTCGATACGATGATCATCCTGCACGAATTGCTCGAGTTCGACCGCGACGCCAATGATGCGATCGAAGGCAGCTACAAACAGTCGGTCGTGGTGGGACGGTTGGGATATACAGCGGCGGGCGGGGGCGTCGTCTTGGGGCTGCTCACCATTCTCTTCGGCTATCTCAAACTCGACACGCTGACTCGCGGCTATTACACCGGCCGCTTGAGTTTAACCGCCCTGGCGGCGATACTGGCGTTAGCTGCGATCGCCGGGCTACTGGTGCTGGCGTAGGGTGGGACAAGCTTGCGCAGCAAGCGCCGGCCCACCATGGCAATGACGAATGCCGAAGCACGAACCACGAAAGAAGCACGAATGACGACGGACGAACACCTGCCTTCGTCATTCGGATTTCGTCATTCTTTCGTCATTCGTCATTAGGCATTCGTCATTGAGCACTACGACGGCTCAAGCACCCTTGGCCTGATCGCGGTTCCGTCCCGCAGTCCAACGCCGCTTCTCCATGTCTGCCGTCAGCCAATCCGACACGCTGCTGATCGACCGCATCCGCGCGGGCGAATCGGACGCCTGGGACGAATTGATCGGCCGCTTCGAGGGCCGGCTGTTGGCCTTTGTCGAAACCCGGCTGCGCGACCGCAATACGAGCGAAGACGTGGTGCAGGAGACGTTTATTGGCTTTCTCACCAGCCTGCCTAATTACGATACGCGTCGGCCGCTGGAAAGTTACCTGTTCTCGATCGCCGCCCATAAGCTGACCGATCATTTGCGGCGGCAAGGGCGTCGGCCCACGTTGCCGCTGGTGGGCGGGGGAACGAGCAGCCGCGACGAATGGGAATTGCCCGGCTCGCAACGGCCTGCCAGCAGTCTCGCTCGCAGCGGTGAGCGCAAGCATCTGGAAGAGGCCGCGCTCGTGCAA
The DNA here is from genome assembly GCA_035694685.1 of Pirellulales bacterium. Lineage (GTDB taxonomy): Bacteria > Planctomycetota > Planctomycetia > Pirellulales > JAICIG01 > DASSFG01. The sequence continues at coordinate 3,471 of DASSFG010000204.1, read as the reverse complement.
GCGCTCCGTCAACTCATCGAGCATTGGCGCACGCGCGGCGACTGGGAGAAGATACAATGCACTGAGTTGTTGTTCGTGCGCGGCGTGGCGAACAAAGACGTCGCCACGCGGCTGAGCATTTCCGAGCAAACGGTGGCCAACTACAAGTTCGACTTCCTCGCCAAGCTCCGCGCCGCCGTCCGCCAGCAAGGACTGCCTGAAGACGTCTTCCCAGAACTTTACGATCTCACAGAATGACGAATGACGAAGCCAGAATGACGAAAGAATGCCTAATGACGAATGACGAAGCCCGATTTCGCTGCATTCGTCATTCGGGCTTCGTCATTCTTTCGTCATTCGTCATTGGTCATTCGTCATTATTGCCATTGCCATGACTTTCACCGACATCGAACTCGAAGCCTACCTCGACGAAGCCCTGCCGGGCGACGAGATGGCCCGCATCGAGGCGGCGGCACGGTCGAGCGCCGAGCTGTCGCGCCGGCTGGCGGGCATCCATGCGCGTCGCGACGGCGGCTCGCACTCACTGGGCGATGTCTGGCGTCGCCATCGGCTGACGTGCCCCACGCGCAGTGAGCTGGGCAGCTTTTTGCTGGGCGTCTTGTCAAAGGACCACGCCGCGTACATCGCCTTTCATCTCGACGAAGCCGGTTGCCGCTACTGTCAGGCCAACCGCGACGACCTGAAGCGGCAACAGGCCGAGCACTCCGAGGCCGGTCAACGGCGGCGACGCAAGTACTTTGAGTCGAGCGCCGGCTACCTGCGCCGCCCATGACGCTCGTCCTCACGATCGAAACGACGTGCGACGAAACGGCTGCCGCGGTCGTCAGCGATCGGCTGGAGGTGCTGGGCGCCGCCGTCGCCTCGCAAGACGCATTGCACGAGCGTTTTCGCGGCGTCGTGCCCGAAATCGCCTCTCGCGCACACGTGGAGCGCATTCTGCCCGTGATCGACGAGGCGTTGAGGAAGGCGCAAGTAAAGCTGGCCGACCTCGGCGCGGTGGCCGTGGCCAACACGCCCGGCCTGGCGGGCTCGCTGTTGGTCGGCGTCTCCGCCGCCAAGGCGCTGGCCGTGGCGTTTGAAATCCCGCTCGTCGCGATCAACCACATTCAGGCGCACATCTACGCTTGCCGGCTGGCTTACGGCGAAGGGGCATTTCCTTGCGTGGGTCTGGTGGTGAGCGGCGGGCATACCAACCTGTACCGCTGCGCGGGGCCACTCGATTTCGAACTGTTGGGCGGCACCATCGACGACGCGGCGGGTGAAGCTTTTGATAAAGTGGCTGCGATGCTCGGGCTGGGGTATCCCGGCGGCCCCGCCATTCAACGCGCGGCCGAGCGAGGCAATCCGCGGGCCTATCCGCTGCCGCGCACTTTTTTGAACGATCACGAACGCCTGGCCTTCAGTTTCAGCGGCCTGAAGACGGCCGTGCGTTACAAGATTGCTCCGCCTCAATCACCGGAGCTCATCCCGCCCGACGCGCAAACGGCGGCCGACCTGGCGGCGAGTTTTCAACAAGCGGTGGTCGACGTGCTGGTGGGCAAATCACTCGACGCGCTCGGGCAGACTGGTTGGTCGACACTCTGCGTCGGCGGCGGCGTCGCGGCCAACCGCCTGTTACGCCAGCGGCTCGATGAGCTCTCGGCCAGCGAAGCCATTCATGTTTTCGTTGCCCCGCCGGACCTATGCACCGACAACGCCGTGATGGGCGCCATCGCCATCGAGCGCCTCAACGCCGGACTCGTTGAATCGCTGGACCTCGACGCCCAACCCGGCCTCGTCCGCGGTGGGCGATAACTCTCCCTGACTCTATGGCAACGAAACGTGTTGAGTGTGGCACAAACAATCGGGGTCTTGCTAGAACGCTTAGGCGAACGGCGGTTGGCTGATTTTGTCCTCAGAATGCAGGCGGCATCAGAGGCCCGGCGATTGAGGAAGGCGTTCAAGACATTTCGAGAATTTGCCGCCAAGCGGGAGAGGCGTCAACCTGCCGCGCGAAACACGCGAGTTAGATGCCGATGTGCTCCGCTCTGGGAACCAACGTGGTGGAACGACGCCGGCCAGCGCCAGTTCAATAATAACTGCTATAATTATGCGACGGACAGCATGGACATATCAAAATCCAATGAACGTCCATCGGATTACGTTGCGGAGGCATTTATTTTCTCCGGCCGCCGGAATCCGACGTGGAAGGTGGATCCCTCGGTTGGCCGTCAACTGGAAGACGTTTGGAATTCACTGCTGCCATCCAGCGGCAACGTGTCCCAAGGAGCTACCTTGGGCTATCGAGGCTGTTCGTTGCGTCATGGAGGCGAATGCTCATGGCTCGCGTCTAAGGGAGTCGTCGTGCGAGAATGCGAGCACCTCAAAGAACTGCGCCTAGACGGCCGGCGGCAGTTCGAGAGACTGCTGCTGTCGACTGCGCCGCCGGACCTGCTGCCCTCTTCCTTTCTTCCGAGCGAGTTAATCTCGTGACTATGCGCGGCGCTGGTGCCAGACGCCTGACGCCCGACGCCTTGCCCAACTGAGAATCCGTCCGCCGGCGCTTGCACACCGCCCCTCGTGCGGGTAGGATGGCCGCCGGTTTGCGTCTTTTCGCTTGGCTGGTTTTTGTGTTCTGAAAATCCTTCGGCCGACGCACGAGGCAGTGTTGTGCCCGAGCACGCGCGACAAACCGAATTCGACTCCTATCACAAATGGCTCGGTATCCCGGCCTGGGAGCAGCCGCCGAACCACTATCGGTTGCTCGGGCTGACGAACTTCGAGTCCGACCCCGACGCGATCGAATCGGCGGCCGATCAGCGGATGGCTCACGTCCGCACGTTTCAATCGGGTGTCCATTCGAGCGACTCGCAACGCCTGCTCAATGAATTGGCCGCCGCCAAAATCTGCCTGCTCACGCCCGAACGGAAATACGCATACGACACCGAACTGATGGCGAAGCAGCGTTCGCCGCTGGTGCCTCCGCACGCGAAATGGCCCGTCGTCGTGCCCAAAGCGATCGACCCTGCGCCGATCGAGGTCGCACCGCCCGTGAAACGTCGGCGACCCAAGATTAAGTTGCCCGAAGTCGTTCCGACGCCTTCCGACGCCCACAAGACGTTGCTCTTCGCGGCCGGCATTGCCGGTGTCGCGGTCGCGGCGTTTGTCTTCTACAAGACCCGCGATGATTCGCCCGGCCGTGTGACGCCATCCCAATCGGATGCGGCAAGCCAACTCGTTAAAGACGACGCGGACAAGGCCCGCGCAATTGTCGAATCGCGTGCAGGGCGAAGAGGCGTGGGTCGCACCGCCTCTGCTGATCCAGCCGAGCCGTCAACGACGGTGGACGATTTCTTCGCAGACGATTCGCCCGAATCACCCAAGCCGGCTGGCGACAATCGCGCCGATTCCTTTTCAGAGGATGAACCGCCGCGCGCCGCGTCAAGGGAAGCGACCTCGGACGACAAGGCCATCGACGATTTCTTCGCCGCT
>DASSFG010000203.1:0-3210 GCA_035694685.1 Pirellulales bacterium | reverse complement strand
GATCGGTTCGGCTACGAGCTGTGGGGAACGGAGGTCGGCATCCGCTTTGCCACGGCGAAGTTGCTCGACTACGCGGCCGACGAGGCCGCGTTGGAATCGAACGCGAACCCGTTCGCAGTGGTCGTGCTGGCCCACTTGAAGACGCTAGAGACCGCCGACGACGCCGAAATGCGGCGGCGCTGGCTGGTGCGATTGGTCAAAGGGTTATACACACGGGGCTACACAGGAGAGCGGGTTCGGCAGTTGTATGAGCTGATTGACGGCATGATGACTTTGCCGAAATCGCTGGCCCAACTGGCCTGGCAGGAAATTCAGGAGTTTGAGAAGGAGAAGAGCATGCCTTATATCACTACAGCAGAGCGCGTCGGGCTTGAGAAAGGGTTGGCCGAGGGATTGGCGAAAGGCCGTGAGGAGGGGCGTGAGGAGGGCCTATTGGCGGGAATCGAAGTGGCGTTGCGCATCAAATTCGGCCAGACTGGGCTCGCGCTTATGTCTGAGATTCGACAGATCGATGACGTACGATTACTGGGGACGGTTCTCGACGCCGTCCCGCAAGCCGAGTCCCCTGAAGCGCTGCGCCAGGTCTGGATTAAGCCTTGATCAGCGTGGCCCTGGCAAAGCCTACACTTTGAGAATGGCGACCGCCCTCACCCGTGACGATCTGGCCGAAGCGTATCTGAAGCAGCTTCCTTATCCGCCCTACCCGGTGCAAGAAGAAGCACTGCTCGCCTGGTTCACCGCCCGGCAAGGCGTGCTGGTCTGCGCGCCGACCGGCACCGGCAAAACGCTGATCGCCGAAGCCGCTCTCTTCGAGGCCCTGCACAACGGCACCGTGGCCTATTACACCACGCCCCTGATTGCCCTGACCGAGCAGAAATTCAATGAAATGCAGTCGGCCGCCGTGCGCTGGGGATTCTCGCCCGACGACGTCGGCCTGGTCACCGGCAATCGCCGCGTGAACCCTCGGGCTCGTGTGTTGGTGGTGGTGGCTGAGATTCTGCTGAACCGCTTGCTGCACCAAGAGGCGTTCGACTTCTCGCCGGTCAGCGCCGTGGTGATGGACGAGTTTCACAGTTTTGCCGACGTAGAACGGGGCATCGTTTGGGAACTTTCGCTGGGCATGCTGCCCGAGCACGTGCGGCTACTGTTGCTTTCGGCTACGGTGGGCAACTCGCTGGAGTTCGTCAACTGGCTCGATCGCTGCCATGGCCGCAAGATCGAGCTGGTCGAAGGCACCGAGCGGCGCGTGCCGCTCACGTTTCAATGGGTGCCCGACGAGCTGCTCAATGAATTTGCCACGCGAATTTCTCAGGGCGACGATGTCAGCCGCCAGACACCGGCGCTGGTCTTCTGCTTCAACCGCGACGAATGCTGGAACGTGGCCGAGCAGCTCAAGGGTTGCCATTTGCTGGGCGAGCCGACGCGTTCTCGGCTGCTCGACGAGGTCAACCGCTTGGAGCTTTCGCAGGGGGCCGGAGCTAAGCTGAAGCAACTCTTGATGCGCGGCGTCGGCGTACACCATGCCGGGCTATTGCCCAAGTATCGGCGCATCGTCGAGCACCTCTTTCAGCGCAAGCTGCTGGCCGTGTGCGTCTGCACCGAGACGCTGGCGGCGGGCATCAACCTGCCTGCTCGCAGCGTGGTGCTCACCTCGCTGGTCAAGGGCAAGCCGGGGGAGCAAAAGCTGCTCGAGGCGAGCACCGCCCATCAGATTTTCGGCCGCGCGGGCCGGCCGCAATTCGACGACCGCGGATACGTCTTCGCCCTGGCCCACGAAGACGACGTCAAGATCTTGCGTTGGAAGCAAAAATACGACGCCATTCCTGAAGACACCAAAGACCCGGGCTTGATGAAAGCCAAAAAGGCGCTCAAGAAAAAACGGCCGACGCGGCGTGAGAATCAGACCTATTGGAACGAGCAGCAGTTCGACAAGCTCAAGCTGGCGCCGGCGGGCAAGCTGTACAGCAAAGGGCAGCTCCCCTGGCGATTGCTGGCCTACCTGCTCACGATTTCGCCCGAGGTCGAACAAATCCGCAAGCTGGTGCGCAAGCGCCTGATGGACGAGCCGCGAATTCGCGCCGGCGAGGCCGCGCTCGATCGCATGCTCGTTACGATGTGGGCCGGCGGCTACGTGAAGCTCAATCCCGAGCCGCCGGAACCGCAGGACCAATCCGCAACCGCCCCGCCGCCTGCCGCTGCGCCGGCCAAGGGCCTGTTCGGACTGCCGCAGGAATTGGCCCCCGCGGCAGCCCCTCCGCCTGCGCCGCGTTACTCTCCGCGGCTGGCTCATCCGACGGAGACGTTGCCGCGGCTGTTGTCGTTTCGCAGCGTCAATCCGCTGTACGGCGCCTTCTTGATCGAGCAGCTTGGCATTGCCGACAGCACCGAACGGCTGCAAGCCTTGGAGAGCGTGCTTGGCCTGCCGGGACCGGTGCTCAAATACGTTCGCGTGCCGCGCGATCTGCCGCCCGGCCCTTTGGCGACGACGCGTCTCGACGACGAGCTCATTGCCCGCGGTTTGATGGCCGCCCCGCCTTCGGAAGACGACGAGGACGAAGACGGCGGCTATGATCGCGACGAACCGTTCGAGCGGCCTCCCATGTTCGCCGAAAAACTGCGGCTGCTGTTCGACGCTTTGTACCCCGACGTGCGCGACGTCGAAACGCAGGCCGTCTGGGTGGCCGGCGAGTTGTTCTTCTTCGGCGGCAACTTCAACAATTTCGTCAAATCGCGCGACCTGATCAAGCAAGAGGGCTTGATCTTCCGTCACCTGCTGCGCTTGATCTTGCTCTGCGAAGAATTTGCCGCTTCGACGCCGCCGGACGTTGACCCGGCGGCCTGGCAAGCCGAGCTGCGCGAGCTCTCGGAGCGGCTGGCAGCGAGTTGCCGCGAAGTCGATCCCTCGAGCACCGAAGAAATCATCCAGTTCGCGCACGCCGCCGATCTCGTCGAAGGCGAATCGCACGCGGCGGTTGTTTCGTAGGGTTCCGTCTTGACGAACAAAGCCAGTATCGCTCGCCACAGGCGAGCGGCACACGTCAGTGTGCCGGTAGGGTCTTCGTGTGCATTGTGGGTTGCAATTCGTAACCGCTACACGATCAATTGCATCACCGGGAGGCTTACGCCTCCCGCTCGCCACAGGCGAGCGTCACACGTCAGTGTGCCGGTAGGGCCTTCATTTGCACGGCGGGTTGCGATTCCCACCGGCGA
>DASSFG010000202.1:0-6751 GCA_035694685.1 Pirellulales bacterium | reverse complement strand
CCCCCGTCCGACGACCTGCGAAGATGGTTTTCCGCCGTTACCGGAGCTGCCGCGAGCGGCCGAACTGCTGGTGATCGACGATGTGGACGGTTGGTTCGGCAAGCCGGGGCAGTGCGTTTCGGCAGCGGGCCTGGCCCGCATCATTCAACGGCTGAACGAGCTTGCCCGATCGCTGCACGTGGCGATTATCGTGCTGGTGCGCGCACAGATGAGTGTCGAAGGGCGCATCACGTCGCGGCAACTCAGCCGGCTCGCGCAGTCGGCCAGCGTGGTGTGGATGGTGGTCAGAGATAGGGGACAGGGAACAGGGCAGAGGGAAGACGGAAAGAGTTCAAAGTGCAAAGTCCAAAGTCCAAAGTCGGAAAATGGCGTATTGGCGGACGATCATTGCAAAATGCAAATTGCAAATTGCAAATTGCAAAATGACGCAAGCGGAAGCAATCTGGACTCCAGATGTCGGAATCCTAAGACCCAAGACCTAAGACCTAAGACCTCCGATTTAAATCCAAAATCGGACGGCCCTGCCTATAGCCAGAGCGACCGTCGCTGGTTGCTGCCGGTGAAAAACAATCTGGCGCCCGACGTGGAGACGTTCGGCCGAGCGTTCGAGTTGTTCGACGGGCAAATTCGCTGGCACGGCGACGATCCCGCGCCGGATCTGGCCGAAGCGCTTTTGCCGAGTACGCACAACAGCGATCGCCGCCGCCTGCGGCACGCCGCCGCCGCGTGGCTCGAAGAGGCGCTCGCCGGCGGGCCCTTAGCCTCGAAGGATCTCTATCGGCAGGGGGCCGAGAACGGCTTTTCCCAAGGGACGCTGAAACGGGCGGCCACGGAACTGGGCATCCACCCGCACAAGACCGGCTTCGACGGCGGCTGGGAAATGCGCTGGACGCCGCCGCCCGTGGTCCGCGGCCGAGGTACGACGGCGCGGCGCGCGGGTGCGGGGTTCAAGATTCTGGGCGGCGAAGAGGGGGTCGCGGAAAAGGAGCCAGGTCGAGAATGGGAAACGGAGAGGAAGGCAGAAGAGACAAGTCAAATCGCAAAATACAAAAGTCAAAAGGCAAAAGTGGATTCATCGAGCGCGGCCATAGCTGCTGAACGCGAAGTTTCACCGGATCCGAGCTGCGCGTCTTCGGAGACGAGTTGCGCGTCTTCGGAAAAAAGCGGCGATTTTGCGATGGCGAGTTGCGCTTCTTCGCGAGAACGCGAGGAAATTGACGCGGCGAGTTGCGCGTCTTCGGGAACGCTAGTGGAAAGTGAAAAGGAGAAAGTGAAAAGTAAATGCAAAACGCAAAATGACGCAAGCGGAAGCAATCTCGACCCCGAAATCGTAAGCCCTGAGACCCAAGACCTGAAGGCTACGGCGTCCGCCGTAACGGAGGATTCACAATCTGACGACAGTCGTGATATCTACGCCGTGATCGCCGATGTCATGCGCGAAGAGTGCTTACAAAAAGCGTGCTGAATACTGCCCGACTTCTCACGATGTCGGTTCCAGGCCCGTACACCAGGCGGGCTAACGGTCGAGGTTGATCCCGACCGGCAGTGCAGGCTCGACTCGCTGTCCAGCCGACTGCACCGTTCATTGACAATTTGAGCCAAACAAGATTTCCCCCGACCGCCGTGCGCGTCGCCTGGCGGCCGGCTAGGCGACGGTAGTCTCAGTTGCTGACGACATGTAGGGTGGGACAAGTGAAGCGAGTCCCACCTGTTCGGTCGGCTGTTTGGTGGGACTCCGGGTACCCTCTGGGTGGCTCGTCCCACCCTACGGTTTCACTGGTAAGACACCGCCAGGCGACGCGCTGATGGAAGAATTCAGGTGCAGTTCGCTATGATGAACGGCGCACGGTTTGAAGCGGGGCTGCCGTTTCCATCAATGTCGCTAAGAGCGATGAAGACACCGTTCTCCAGTCAAGCTCCTCTTGGGCCAGCAGGCGCAGTGGCCTGCCATTGCGGCCGCGTCGCTCGCCGAACTTTCCTGGCCGATTTGGGTCTCGGATTTACGGGCTTGGCATTGGGCGCCCTCTTGCACCGCGACGGAGTTGCCCGCGCGGGCGAAGCCAACTCGCCGCCCGATGGACGGCCGCACTTCGCGCCGCGGGCAAAGAACGTCATCTGGATCTTCCTCTCCGGCGGCGTGAGCCATCTCGAAACGTTCGACCCGAAACCGCTGTTGAACCAGTACGCCGGCAAGACCTATGACGAAACGACGCTCCCCAATCCACAAAAGCTGCCAATCTATCGCGAACGGTCGCGGTCGGTGGTCGGCTTCGATCGCGAAGTCGTTTCGCAGATCATGCCGCTCTCGGTCGGCTATCAGAAGCGCGGCGACGTCGGCTGCGAAGTCAGCGACTGGCTGCCGCATCTCGGCGGCGTGGTCGACGATTTGTGCATCGTCCGTTCGATGTACACGACCGACAACGACCACGGCGCGGAGTTTCAGTTTCACACGGGCCGCCACGTGCTCGATGAACAGCAGCCGACGATCGGCTCCTGGATCAGCTATGGGCTGGGCGCGCTCAACGAGAACTTGCCGCAGTTCGTCTTTCTGGGTCAGTATAAAGACCCGCGAGTCAAAAAGGATTTTGAGGCCCATTACTTGGGGCCGCAACATGCGGGCGTCGAGCTGTCGCTCGATCCGGCCAATCCGCTGCCCTTTGGCGGACGTCCGGCGAGCGTCTTGCCGGCCGAGCAACGTAACGAGTTTGCCCTTATCCACCGGCTGAACGAACTGGCGGCCGTCGAGTATCCGGAAGACGAGCAACTTCGTGCCCGAATTCGCTCTTACGAGCTGGCCTACCGCATGCAGATGTCGGCCCCCGAGGCGCTCGACCTGGCCGGCGAGACGCAGGAGACGCAGCAACTCTACGGGATCGACAACGAGACGACCGCCCTCTACGGTCGCCGGCTGTTGGCGGCCCGGCGGCTGGCGGAGCGCGGCGTGCGATTCACCCTGGTCTATTTGAGCGACTACGGCGAATGGGATTCGCACAGCAACATCAAAGAGTTGCACGCCCGGTCGTGCGGGCGCGTCGACAAGCCGCTGGCCGGACTCGTGACCGATCTCAAGCGTCGCGGACTGCTGGAAGAAACGATCGTCGTCTGCGCGACGGAGTTTGGCCGCACGCCCGCGCTGGAAGTCACGAGCCTTAATAAGGCCGGCACGGGGCGCGATCATCATCCGCACGGCTTCACCGTCTGGCTGGCCGGGGCGGGGATCAAGCGCGGCCACGTCCACGGCGCTACCGACGAGTTCGGCTTTCACGCCGTCGAGCAGCCGCACTACGTGACCGACATCCACGCCACGGTCCTGCACCTGCTCGGTCTCGACCCGCAACGTCTCGCGGTGCCGGGGCGTCAACGCCTGGAGATTGACTACGGGCGGGTCATCCACGACATTCTGGCCTGATAATAACCGGCCGAGTGGCGCAAGCTGTTTCCTGGCGGCGAATTGACCGTCGGCAGGGCGTAATTCTTCTATTTTGATACTTACGTCGCTTCACGAGATCGGATGGGCCTTCTTCAACGCAGCTCTTCATTGTGGGTCGCGAAATAGCTACCGGTCCAGGAACGGGCTTTAATCGCTCGGCTTCAGCGGCTAATTCGTTGTCATCAGGCGGCTGGCATGGAGCACGCGGTGACGCTATTCTCGCCCAGATAAGCGCCGCACGATCTTGGGAGCACTGGCTATGGCGATGACGTTTGATGCAACACTGAAAGACATGGCCCGCGAATGCCCCGAAGGATTTCTGGCGGCGTTCGATCGCAGAACCACGCAGCGCGTTTCGGTGCTCAACGTGGACCTGTCGGCCGTGACCGCCGCCGCCGACATCGTGTATGGGCTGGGCGAGCCCCCGCAGGAAATCATCCACATCGACTGTCAATCGAGCGCCGCCGCTTGGAAGCACGCCGACCTGCTGCTCTACAACGCAGTCTTGTTTGCCCGTTACCACGTGCCCGTCCACACCGTCGTGGTATTGCTGCGGCCCGAAGCCGCACACTCGAACATGGATGGCACAATTGACTACGCGCCAAGGCCCGAGCATGGTAGCATGAGTTTCAGATATCAGGTGGAACGTCTCTGGTTGCGTTCGGCTGAGGAGCTGCTGGCGGGCGATGTGGGAGTGGCGCCGCTGGCGGTGCTGGGGCGTTTTCCTGAAGGTGCGCCGCTTGAGGAGGCCATCGCGAACGTCGCAGAGCGGATCGTCGAACGGCTAACGAAAGAGGCACCGCCGGACAGGGCAAGAAAGCTGCTGACCGACGCACTTCTGTTGACTGGGCTTCGGGTAAAGCGCGAGGTGGCCGCAAAGATTTTTCGAGGAGTTCGAATGATGGAAGAATCCGACACCTACTTGATGATTGTCGACGAGGGTAAAGAGAAGCAAGTCAAGGAGGACATCCTACTGTTCGGCGAAGAGAGGCTTGGTCCGCCCGACGAAGCCACTAAGGTCGAATTGAACGGGATCAGCGACCTTGACAGACTCAAACGACTGGTTCGCCGCACCGCGAAAGCGACAGCGTGGCGAGAAATCCTTGATACACCATGAGCCTGCAACGCTATGATCTCCGTAGCCGCCTCAGCGGTCTGTAACTTCCGGCATCGAGGCCGCGGAACTTAGCCAACGCACCGCGTTCTCAATGACCTGCAGCGGTTCGCGTTGCAGGTAAACGGAAAACGTTTCGTGTCCCGGCCGGAAATAAAACACTTTGCTTCGTCCCAGCGTCCACACGCAGCCGCTGCGGAACGATTCACCTTTGGCCCAGCTCTCGTGGAAGATGACTTCGTCGGGTTCCGGCACGTGGAACGGCTCGTTGTACATCTCAGTGTGCTGAATGGTGAACGATTCGGGCAGGCCTTGCGCGATGGGGTGTCCTGGCTTGAGCACTTTGATGGTGCTCGGTTCGCCGTCGGCGCGGTAATCGGGAAAACAGCAGTTGGGCAAATCGACGCGCACCAGCCGCACCGGACCACCTTGCTTGAGCGCATAGTACGCGGGCGTCACGAGCGAATCACTGGCGGGCGGAAAACGGCCCGGCGGCGGTACAAACTCGAACTTCACGGGCGGACCCTGCATCGGATCCGGATAGCGGCTTCGAGCGTCCCGGCGCGTCCGTTCATTCATGGCCTCGACAAAGGGCGTCGACCAATGGGCCGAGTGCAAGGCGATCAGTGACAATCGCCCGGCAAGAATCGGCGCGATGATCTTCTTCTGGGCCGTCTCGGATGTAATCTCCGCCTGGCGTACATGGCCCCACCAGACGAGCACGTTGGCCCAGCCCAGGTCGTCGTCGGTCAGCCCCTGCTCGGGACCGTCGAGCCGCACGGAACGAACCTCGATGCTGGGGCGTGACTTCAGCCACCCCGCGATGGCGTTGCCAAGGAAGTCGGGATAGGCCTGTTTTTGTGCCGGCTGCTGCTCGTCCCAGACCAGCACTCGAACCGGCGGTGCCGCATCGCCAAAGGCCGAAAACGTGCCACAGAGTGCCACGGGTGCCGCTGCCGTGGCTTGCAACCATTCTCGCCGCGAAAGGCTCGTCATCTCTCGACCCTATTTGTGCTGTTAATAACGGTTGCCGCGGCTTCATGCCTGGTTGTTCACGTCAGGGAATTTCGTCGTCGCGGCTGAACTTAAAGGCGCCGGGGAAGGAGCCCCAAGACGAGGTCGCGATGCCGTTGCGGCTGCTCCCGGTGAACGAATTCTGCGGCCCGAGGATGCTGACGGTGACCACGCCCGTTTCTCCGCTTTTCAGGACGCCGGCATGGCCTGGCGCAAAATACCCGGCCAATCGACCATAACTCTGCTCGCGATCTCAGTCAACGCAGCGGCACCGCCAAGCCCCATTGGTTTCCATCCCAATGGGGGCGTGGTTTTACGGCTGCGCTGACCGGTCGTGCGTTTCACTGAGGCCTACTTGGGGCATCGCCTCAGTCGGCACCGGCCCTAGCTGTGAAACTCAAAGAACTCGTTCGAGCCCATGAAGCCGGCGATGACGTCCTCGTTCGTCATGCCGTGTTCAAAGGCCATCACCCAACCGTCGATTTCGCTCTGGCTGGGTAGGCGACCCAAGAATGCCTGATAATCCTCTTTGACGGTGTCGCCTTCGCGCTCGGCGCTGGCGGCAAAGCCCAACGATACCGAAGCTCGCGAGGCGCCGTTCGCCAGCTCGCTCACCCAGAAGGCTTCACCCTGGGAGTCCGGCATGCGCCCGAGGAGATCGAAATACATCGCGTCGACCCATGCCTTGTCGTTGCCCCCGGCGTGCCAATAGTATTCCGACGATCCGATGAACTGGGCCTCCAACTGCTCGTCGCTCATGCCGTTCGCCAGCATCCCGCTCCAGAATTGCAGGCCGGCGGCGTCGGGCGTGCGGCCCAAATAGTGCTCGTAGGCGCGGTCGACCACCTCGTTGTAATAACGGGTGCTGTGCGTCACCGTCATCGCGAATGCTGCGGGCGACAGGCCGTTGTTGAGGGCATTGACGAAGTAGGCCAACGAGGCCTGATCCGGCTGTTCGTTGAGCGCCGCCTCGTATACCGCTTGCACATAGAGCGTCGTGGAATTGTTCGCAACGCTCAGCACGGAGATGGAAGCGCTGGCCTGGGCATTTTCTTCGGACGACGGCTCGTTCGACGCGCACACCGTGGCCGTATTGTTCAGCGTGCCGCAGTCGTTGATCGACGTCAGGCCGACCACGTGGACGCTGATCAAGGCGCCCGCTTGCAAGGTAGTGACGCCCGACGCCAACTCCA
>DASSFG010000201.1:0-10671 GCA_035694685.1 Pirellulales bacterium | reverse complement strand
GATGGCGAAATCGAGACGGTGAATGGTCATATCGAACAGGTCGCCGGCTCCAGCCAGATGCTGATATTGCCGCCAGCCCCAGCTCGTTTCGGGCCAGTCGAGGAACCGCTGAGAGCGAAAGTGCCGCGGCTGGCCCAGGGCGCCGCTTTGAACCAGGTGCTTCATGTACCGCATCGAGGGAGCGAAGCGGTAGGTAAAGGCCGTCATGTGGACTACTTGGGCTCCCTCGGCTGCCTCGAACATCTCGCGCACCTCGCCGGCGTTCAAGCCCAGCGGTTTCTCGCACATGACGTGCTTGCCATGCATGGCGGCAGCCAACGCAATGGGCCGGTGCGTGAAGTTCGGCGTGCAAATCACGACGGCGTCGATCTCGGGATCGGCACAGAGGGCCGTGGCGTCGGTGGTGATCTTTTCGACGCCCCACTCCTGCTTGCGGCGTTCGAGGAGCGCGGCGTCGGCATCGCAGACGGCGACCAGCTTGGCGCGACGGTCGAGCCGAATGCCCGGCACGTGGTGATAGTCGCTCACGGCCCCGGCCCCAATAATGGCAATGCGGACCGGAGGGTTTGTCTTAACCGTCATGAATGGAAAATTTCGGGCGCCGGTCGGGAGGAAACTAACAGCCTAAGCAGTTCGCCGGAGCTTAACAAGTGTGGTTTGCACAGTGGAATGAGCTGGACTCGGATGCGGGTCAAAATTAAAGTAGAATGTTTTATCTTGATTGCGGAACACTCGCTTGAACTTTAGTGCCGGCGATGGTACCTGGCTCGACCCGCGGGACTCTTAACCGTCAATGGCCGAAATCCTCTGGCAACCCACGGCCGAACAGGTCGCCCGATCGAACCTCGCCTCCTTCATGCGCTTTGTGGCCGCAAGGGGGCAGCCGGCGATGGACGACTACGCCGCGCTCTATCAGTGGTCGATCGACCAGCCGCAAGCCTTCTGGGCCGCGGTGTGGGAGTTTTGCGGCGTGGTGGCCGGCCGGCGCTATGACTCGATTGTCGAAGATTTCGACCGTATGCCCGGTGCGAGGTGGTTTCCCGGCGCGCGGTTGAATTATGCCGAGAACCTGCTCCGCTATCGCGACAACCAGCCCGCGCTGGTGGCCGTCAACGACCGCGGGCACCGCTCGCAACTCACTTACGGCGAGCTGGGCCTGGCCGTTGGCCGCGCGGCCCGCGCCTTGAAAGCACTAGGGGTTGGGCCGGGCGATCGTGTGGTCGGCTACTTGCCCAACATTCCTCAAACGGTGATCGCCCTGCTGGCCACGTCGAGCTTGGGGGCCGTGTGGTCGAGTTGCTCGCCCGACTTTGGCGCCCAGGGCGTCTTGGATCGTTTTGGCCAGATTGAGCCGAAGGTGCTGATTGCCGTCGACGGTTATCTCGACCTCGGGCGGCGCATCGAGCTCGCGCCCCGCATCCGCGACGTTTGTACGCACATCGCATCGATCGAACACGTCGTCGTCGTGCCCTATCTCGAGCCACCGAACGTCGACCTGTCTTTGCTGGACGGCGCCATCACTTGGGACGATTTCCTCGCCGGTTCACCGCCGGGTCCGCCCGAGTTCGCACAGCTTCCAGCCGATCACCCGCTCTACATTCTCTACTCATCAGGCACGACCGGACCGCCCAAGTGCATCGTCCATACCGCCGGCGGTATTCTGCTCAAGCATCTCTCTGAACTGGTGCTGCACGGCGACCTGAGGCGCGACGACGTCTTGTTTTATTTCACCGCCACCGGCTGGATGATGTGGAACTGGCTGATTAGCGGGCTGGCGGCCGGTTGCACCGTAGTGCTCTACGACGGCGCTCCGTTGTCGCCCAAAATCGACGTGCTCTTCGACATGGCCCAGCGCGAGCGCGTGACCGTCTTCGGCACGAGTCCCAAGTATCTTTCGACGATCGAAAAGGTGCGGCTCGAACCCGCCCAGACGCACGACCTGTCGGCGTTGCGGGCCATCCTCTCGACAGGCGCGCCGTTGCACACCGAAAACTTCGACTACGTCTATCGGGCAGTCAAGCGCGACGTGCGTCTTTCCAGCATTTCGGGCGGCACCGAGTTGTGCGGCTTTTTCGTCAGCGACAATCCCATCGGTCCGGTCTATCGCGGCGAGCTGCAATGCCGCACGTTGGGCACCAAGGTGCAGGTGTTCGATGATGCCGGTCACCCGATCGTCGGCCAGAAGGGCGAGCTGGTTTGCGCGGCGCCGTTCCCCTCGATGCCGCTGGGGTTCTGGAACGATCCGGCTGCCTACCACCGCACCTACTTCGAGCATTATCCCGGCGTGTGGCGGCACGGTGACCTGGCCGAGCTCAACGAGCGGGGCGGCATGGTCATCTATGGCCGTTCCGACGCCACGTTGAATCCCGGCGGCGTGCGGATTGGCACGGCGGAAATCTACCGTCCGGTGGAGCAGGTGCCCGAGGTGCTGGAGAGCATCGTGGTCGGTCAGGAGTGGGAAGGCGACATGCGGGTGGTGTTGTTCGTGAAGCTGCGAGAAGGCATCGTGCTCGACAACGATTTGCGTCGCCATATTCGCGACGAGATCCGCCACAGCACGACGCCGCGTCACGTGCCGGCCAAGGTGGTGCAAGTGGCCGACATCCCGCGCACCCGCAGCGGCAAGCTCGTCGAGTTGGCCGTTCGCGACGTGATTCACGGCCGCCCGATCCGCAACGCCGAAGCGCTCGTCAATCCCGAAGCGCTCGAACACTTTAGAGATCGTCCCGAGCTGGCGAGTTAGCCGTAAGGTGGGACTGGCGTGCGCAAAATGGGTGTGTTGATGCTAGAGGACGACAGCATTTCGATGTGAGATTTGTTCCGCTCCGCCACCACCGGCTTCATGCCGGTGGAGCGATGATTGACCGGATCGGGGCGGAACAAAACCAGCCTCAAGCGGACGGGCGCGAAACTAGCGACATTTGCGCACGCCCGGGTTGGGCCGGCGAGCTTGCGCTCCGGCTAGACGTAGAAGCGCTAGGCTCGGTTGGCGGTGCTCATCGACGTTCCCGGGGCGGGTGGCCCTTGGTCGCTGATGGCGCCAGTGCCCAGGTTACCGTTCGGATTCATGCTGGTTCCGGGCGCGGGTGGGCCCTGATCGCTAACGGCCCCGGTCCCCAGATTACCGTTCGGATTCATGCTGGTTCCAGGCGCGGGTGGGCCCTGATCGCTGACGGCTCCAGTTCCCAGATTGCCGTTGGGATTCATGCTGGTTCCGGGGGCCGGTGGCCCTTGGTCGCTGACGACACCGGTGCCAAGGTTACCGTTTGGATTCATGCTGGTTCCAGGCGCGGGTGGGCCCTGATCGCTGACGGCTCCAGTTCCCAGGTTGCCGTTGGGATTCATACTCGTTCCAGGCGCGGGCGGCCCTTGGTCGCTGACGACGCCGGTCCCGAGGCTGCCGTTGGGGTTCATGCTGGTTCCGGGGGCCGGTGGCCCCTGATCGCTGATGGGCGGATTGTACTGCCGTGGCGCTACCATCGCGGTGGAAGTCCCGTGGATGGCGGCGGGAGCCATCGCGACGCCAGGCCCCTGATCGCTAATGGGCGGATTGTACTGCCGCGGCGCTACCATCTCGGTGGGAGTCCCGTGGATGGCGGCGGGAGCCATCGCGACGGCAGCGTCGCTGGACAGCAACTCTCGAAATTCCAGCCTTTCGCCGGCCAGTAAGGTTTGCCCCAGCCGCGGGCGGCGAACGGATGCTCGCCTCCGGGTTGCTTTCGGGAGCTTTTTTTCTCCAAAGAATCGTTCAAATAAACGGCTCATGTCAGTTCTCCTTCCCGTATGTCGAACAGCGCCAGCATTTTGAGCCAGGCTGGCCGACTTATTTGCAAGATGTAAAGTCTGATGTGCTCGCAAGCCGCTCTTGGCCAGCGTCGCAACACGCCTTTAGGCACGCAACACGCGGGCCAAAACTCTGGCAATCGCGGCGGGCCAGAAAATGAAATGTCTGGCAGGCTCCGCTGGTTCGCTCTCAAAAAGCGGGGAGCGTAGCCCCTTGAGGCCAGAGAAAGGTCGCTCAACGACAGAAAGCGGCGATGAATCGCCGCACTCTAAAGGCGGTTAGGCGGAGGCGAGCGAAGGTTGCGAGGCGAGGCTGCCGTTACCGCTGGCGTTGGCCGTGAGGGTCGGCCGCTTGACGAGCTTTGCCACGGCCGCGACAAGTTCGTCCGGGACAATCGGCTTGATCGCGTGAAGCTGAAAGCCCGCGCCGAGCGCGCGCAAGCGGTCTTCTTCGCGAGCGAAGGCCGTCAGCGCCAGGGCCGGCATTTGCCCGCCCTGGGAGGCCGGCAAACGCCGCACTTCGCGAATCAGGTCGTAACCGTCTTGCTCCGGCATGCCGATGTCGCTGACGAGTACATCAGGCAGCGAACGGCGTAGGCTGGCCAGGGCTTCGCTGGCGGAAGAGGCGGTGGTCACATCGGCCTGATAAACGGCCAACAATTTCGCAATCGCTTCGCGGCCGTCTTCCTCGTCGTCGACGACGAGCACTCGGATACCGGCGAGACAGTGCTCCGGCATGGGCACTGCCGTTTGCCGATGCGCCGGGGTCGCCGGCCGCAGCTCGTGGCCTTCGGCCAATACTCCGGCAATCGGCAACTCGACGACGAAGGTCGCGCCGCGTCCCGGTCCCTCGCTCATCGCGCGTACGCTGCCGCCGTGCAGTTCGACGACGTGCCGCACAATGGCCAGCCCCAGCCCCAGGCCGCCATGCGTGCGGCGCGTGCTGCTGTCGGCCTGCCGAAAGCGGTCGAAAATATGCGGCAGGAAGGCCGGATCGATCCCTTCGCCGTCGTCGGAGATTTCGATCTGCGAGCGAGATTCGCTTCGCGAGAGGTTGACTCGCACCGTGCTGCCGGGCGCGCTGAACTTGATCGCATTCACCAGCAGGTTCCAGACCACTTGCTGCAGGCGGTCGGGATCGCCGTTGACCTGACCGGCAGTCTCGTCGAGCGTGGTGACGAGTTCGACGGCTTTTGCGTTGGCTGCCGGCCGGACCACGTCGAGCGCCGCTTCGATCACGTTCGTCAGCGACAGCGGCCGCACGTTCAGTCGCAGCTTGCCGGTAATGATTCGCGATACGTCGAGCAGGTCGTCAATGAGCTTGGCCTGCGCCTGCACGTTGCGTTCGATCACGTCCAGGCCGCGGGCCGTTTCGCTTTCGTCGAGCTTGCCCATGCGCAAAAGCTGCGTCCAACCGAGCATGGCCGTCAGCGGCGTACGCAGCTCGTGCGAGAGCGTGGCCAGAAACTCGTCCTTGATGCGGTTGGCTTCGCGGGCCTCGCTATTGAGCGTGTTTTCGATGGCGATCGAAGCAATCTGCGCAAGCTGCAGCAAGACCGCTTCGTCTTCGATGCTGAACTCGCCCTGAAACTTGCCGCAGACGTGCAACAGTCCCATGTCGCGGCCGTCGCGGCCGGTGAGCGGAGCCGCCAGCCAGTCCGGCGGCTCATGACTGTCCCACAACGAGCGCCCGAGCGAGTGCCACGCCGGGTGCGACGCAAGCTGTTCCGGCGTAAGCCGGCTGGCGCGATCGAAGGCCAGCCAGAGCGCGTGCAGGTCCGAACCGCTGGCCGGCGAAACGAGCGTCCCCCGCGACTCCCATTCGGGTGAGAGCGACAGCGTCTTTTTACACTTGGCCCAGTTTTCATCCCAGGTAGTGACGGCCGTGGCCCGATGCGCGCCGATAATGTCGCGGGCCGTATGGGTAATGATCTCGAGCATCTTGTCCATCGACATGGCCGAGTGGATGGCCAGCGAAGCCTGCGAGAGCTTGTGCAACTGCTCCGCCCGCTGCCGCAGGCGTTCGGCCTGCCTTTCCACCTCGCGCGTCTTGCGGCCCAAGTCGAGAAACACCGATACCTTGGTGCGCAACACCTCGGGAACGACCGGGGCCAGAATGTAGTCCACCGCGCCGAGCGAATAGCCGCGGCTGACGTGCATGTCGTCGCCGAACGAAGTGATGAAGATGATCGGCGTCGACTCCGAGCTTTCACGCTGGCGAATAAGGCTGGCGGTTTCAAAACCGTCCATGCCGGGCATGTTTACGTCGAGCAAGATCACGGCGAAGTTGCGTCCGAGCAGGAGCTTGAGGGCCTCGCGACCTGAGGTCGCGGTGGCGATCTGCGCGCAGATGCCCTCCAGCGCCGCCGACAGCGCCAGCAGCTTGTCGGGGCGATCGTCGACGATCAAGATTCCCAGTTCTTCGTCGAGCACGCGGTCGTGGTCAGGGGTTAAGGTTTGGGATTGGGGGGTTAGGGGTTAGGGTGTTGTCGTTTAACCGCAGGGCCAGCGGCCCGCGTGAACGCAACCTCCGCGCGTGCCGTTGGCACTGCGGTTAAACGAGGTAACTAGCGCACTGCCCCTACTCCCTAGCCCCTACCGGTGTAGCCACACTCTCAGCATAGCCAACAAGTGCTCGACGTCGACGGGCTTGGCAATGTAATCGGAGGCGCCGGCCTCGATGCACTTTTCACGGTCGCCCTTCATCGCTTTGGCGGTCAAGGCGATGATCGGCAGCGAGCGGAAGTGCTCCATCGCGCGGATGGCGCGCATCGTGTCGTAGCCGTCCATGTGCGGCATCATGATGTCCATCAGCACCACGTCGACGTCGGGCATCTCCGCCAACCGCTCCAGGGCCGCCTTGCCGGTCTCCGCCGAAAACACCTGCATCGAGTGCCGCTCGAGCACGCCGGTCATGGCAAAAATGTTGCGGATGTCGTCGTCGACCAGCAGCACCTTCTTTCCGGCCAGCACCGCCTCGGCCTGGTGAATGCGCTCGAGCATCTGCCGCCGCTCTTCGGGCAACTGGTCGACCCGCCGGTGCAGGTAGAGGGCCACCTCATCGACCAATCTCTCCAGCGAGCGCACGTCTTTTACGGCCATGCCCTGAGCGAGTCGCCTGAGACGCTCGGCATCTTCGGTCGAAAGCTCGTTTTCGACATACGCCACGATCGGTAATGATTCCAGCTCCGGCAACCGCCGGATTTCTTCCAGGAACTCGAACGCCGAGGCAGGATCGTTGATCATGACCACCACCGCGCACGTCGGCCGCTTTTCGAGGAGTGCGCTGATTGCCGCCTCGCCCATGCCGATGGCAATGGTCTGGACGTCGTCGCCCGCCACCACATCGACAATCTCGCTGCGGCGCTCATCGTCGGTACCGGCCACCAACAGCGTCTTCACGCCGGGGGCGGCGCTGGCCCGCAGCCGATCGAAGACAGGCGCCAGCTCGTCGCGCCGCTTGAGCGGCTTCGCCAGCGAACCGACGGCGCCCATCTTCAAGCCCCGGCGATTGTCTTCTTCCGTGGTGATCACGTGTACTGGAATGTGCCGGGTATAGAGGTCTTCCTTCAATTGGGCGAGCACTCGCCAGCCCTCGATGTCGGGCAGGTGGATGTCGAGCGTCACCGCATTCACGCGCAACTGGTGCACAAGAATCAAGGCTTCGGCGCCGCGCTGGGCCACCACGGCCTTGAAGCCGTTTTCGTGCGCCATTTCCAAGAGCTGCCGGCTGAAGACCGGGTCGTTTTCCACGATCAGCACGACTTTGTCGTCGGCCTGCAGGCGGTCGCGGTCGTCGAGAATCTCGATCACGGCTGCCGGCGTCTCTCCCTCCTCGGCGGCCATTGCCGCCTCGGCCTCAATGAGCTGAGGCGAGGCCTTGGCCTTGTGCATCGAGGGCATCAGATCGCGCCGCGCGGGCTTGGCCGGCACGTATACCTGCGGCAAGTAGAGAGTAAAGGTGCTGCCTTTGCCCGGCTCGCTTTGCAGCCGGATCTCACCGCCCAACAGATTGGCGATTTCGCGGCTAATGGCCAGGCCCAGGCCCGTGCCGCCGTACTTGCGGCTGGTGCTGCCGTCGGCCTGCTGGAACGGCTCAAAAATAAGCTGCTGCACGTCGGGCGGAATGCCAATGCCGGTGTCGGACACGGACAGCGCCACCACGCAAGGCGCCCGCCGCAGCATCTCGTGGTCGGCGCTCCAGCCGGCGTGCGCCGCTGAAACGTGGAACGACACGACGCCGCGCTCGGTGAACTTGAAGGCGTTCGACAACAGGTTCTTGATGATTTGTTGCAGGCGTTTGACGTCGGTCTGCAGAGCGTACGGCAGGTCGGAAGCGAACGTGAGACTGAAGCCCAACCGCTTGCTCTCGGCCACGTGGCGGAAACTGCGTTCCACGTAGTCGTGCATGTCGCGGAAGGTGATCTCGCCCACGTCGAGCACCACCGTGCCCGATTCGATCTTCGAAAGATCGAGAATGTCGTTGATCAACGACAACAGGTCGTTGCCCGAGGCATGGATCGTCTGGGCAAATTCGATCTGCCGGTGGCTGAGGTTGCCTTCGGAGTTGCGGGCGAGCTGGTCCGACAGAATCAACAAGCTGTTGAGCGGCGTGCGCAGCTCGTGCGACATGTTGGCCATGAACTCGGACTTGTACTTGGAGGTCACCGCCAATTGCGTGGCCTTCTCTTCCAGCGCCCGGCGGGCCTGTTCGACTTCCTGGTTCTTGCGTTCCACTTCGACGTTTTGCTGGGCCAGCAACTGCGCCTTTTCGCCCAATTGCTGGTTGGTAAGCTGCAACTCTTGCTGCTGCGTTTGCAGCTCGCGGGCCAGCGATTGCGACTGCTTGAGCAGGTCTTCCGTGCGGGTGTTGGCCTCGATGGTATTGAGCACGATGCCGATGCTTTCCGTCAACTGGTCGAGGAACGTCTCGTGAGTGGGGCTGAAGCGGTCGAACGACGCCAGCTCCATTACCGCTTTCACCAGGCCCTCGAACACGATGGGGATGACGATGATGTTCAAAGGCGAGGCTTCGCCCAGGCCCGAGGTGATCTTGATGTAGTCGGGCGGCACGTTGGTGAGCAAAATTTTCTCTTTCTCCAACGCGCACTGGCCGACGAGCCCTTCGCCCATCTTGAAGACGTTGTCGATGTTCTTGCGTTCCTTGTAGGCGTAGCTGGCCAGCAGCTTGAGCATTGGTTCTTCACCCGTCGCGTCCATGGTGTAGAACGCGCCCTGCTGGGCCGAAACCACCGGGGCCAACTCGGAGAGAATCAGGCGGCCCACCGCCAGCAGGTCTTTCTGGCCCTGCAACATGCGGCTGAACTTGGCCATGTTCGTCTTCAGCCAGTCCTGCTCGTTGTTCTTGAGCGTCGTGTCCTTGAGGTTGACGATCATTTCGTTGATGTTGTTCTTCAGCTCGGCCACTTCGCCGAATGCCTCCACCGTGATGCTGCGCGTTAGGTCGCCCTTGGTCACGGCGGTGGCCACCTCGGCGATGGCACGCACCTGCGTGGTCAGGTTGTTGGCGAGCTGGTTCACGTTGTCGGTGAGGTCTTTCCAGGTGCCGGCGGCGCCGGGCACGCTGGCCTGACCGCCAAGCTTGCCTTCGACACCCACCTCGCGGGCCACGGTCGTCACCTGGTCGGCGAACGTGGCCAGCGTGTTGATCATGCCGTTGATCGTGTCGGCCAAGGCGGCGATTTCGCCCTTGGCGTCCACGGCCAACTTGCGCGTCAAGTCGCCGTTGGCGACGGCGGTGACCACGATGGCGATGTTGCGCACCTGGCTGGTAAGATTGCCGGCCATGAAGTTCACGTTGTCGGTGAGGTCTTTCCAGGTGCCGGCCACGCCCTTCACGTCGGCCTGACCACCGAGCTTGCCTTCGGTGCCTACTTCGCGGGCCACGCGGGTCACTTCGCTGGCAAACGAGTTAAGCTGATCGACCATCGTATTAATCGTGTCTTTCAGCTCGAGGATTTCGCCCTTGACGTCCACCGTAATCTTGCGCGAGAGGTCGCCTGCGGCAACGGCCTTGGTCACGTCGGCGATGTTGCGCACCTGGCCCGTGAGGTTTCCGGCCATGAAGTTCACGTTGTCGGTGAGGTCCTTCCAGGTGCCGGCCACGCCCTTCACGTCGGCCTGTCCACCGAGCTTGCCTTCGGTGCCTACTTCGCGGGCCACACGGGTCACTTCGCTGGCGAACGAGTTGAGCTGATCGACCATCGTATTGACGGTGTTTTTCAGTTCGAGGATTTCACCCTTCACGTCGACGGTGATCTTCTTCGACAAGTCGCCGGCGGCCACGGCCTTCGTCACGGCGGCGATGTTGCGCACCTGGCCGGTGAGGTTACCGGCCATCGAGTTCACGCTGTCGGTCAAGTCTTTCCAGGTGCCGGCCACTCCCTTCACGTCGGCTTGCCCGCCGAGCTTGCCTTCGGTACCCACTTCGCGGGCCACGCGCGTCACTTCGCTGGCGAAGGAATTGAGCTGATCGACCATCGTGTTGATCGTATCTTTCAGCTCCAGGATTTCGCCGCGCACCGGCACTGTGATTTTCTTCGAGAGGTCGCCGGTGGCCACGGCTGTCGTCACGGCGGCAATGTTGCGCACCTGGCCCGTGAGATTCGAGGCCATCGAGTTGACGGAGTCGGTCAGGTCCTTCCAGGTGCCGGCCACGCCCGGCGCCTGCGCCTGGCCGCCGAGCTTGCCCTCGGTGCCGACCTCGCGGGCCACGCGCGTCACCTCGGCGGCGAAACCGTTGAGCTGGTCCACCATCGTGTTGATGGTCTCTTTGAGCTGCAAAATCTCGCCGCTGACGTTGACGGTGATCTTGCGCGAGAGATCGCCGCCGGCGATGGCGGTCGCCACCTCGGCGATGTTACGCAC
>DASSFG010000200.1:0-4466 GCA_035694685.1 Pirellulales bacterium | reverse complement strand
GTTGGCGATTTTCGTATCGAGCGTGGCTTTGCTGAATTATAGAAAACGGCTCCTATTTTTTCCACGGAATGTGATAGCCCCTGGCATTCAACCGAATGCGGTACAGGCTCGTGTCGACGGTCACGTAGAGCACGTTGCTCTCGTCGCCAATTCCGAAGTCGCAATTGCTCGGCAGACCGTGTAGTTC
The DNA here is from genome assembly GCA_035694685.1 of Pirellulales bacterium. GTDB lineage: Bacteria > Planctomycetota > Planctomycetia > Pirellulales > JAICIG01 > DASSFG01. The sequence goes on along the minus strand of DASSFG010000200.1, from coordinate 4,279 downwards.
CTTCGCGTCGGGCTGCGGTTCGGCCGTGGCAATGAACCCGAGCTCGTGCCCTTGCGGATCGATGATCAGCACGCCGGGGCGCTTCTGGCTGCGTGAAGTCAAGTAGAGGTTGCCCTTGTTGTCGAGCGTCATGCCGTCGCAGCCCGACTCGCGTCCAAAGTCGTAGATCGTCGAGCTCTTGCCCAGGACGACACCCTTCTCGTTGAGCGGAAAACCGAGGATTTTCATGGCGCCTTTTTCGGGCGGTGGAGCGTTCTTGTCGATCCGGTCGGTGCCGTTGTTGTTGTCGGCGACATACAGCGTCTTTTGGTCGGCGCTGAGGGCGATGCCATTGGGCTTCTCGACGTCGTGCGTAACTTCGGTCACCGTGCCCACCGGGTCGACGCGGTACACGGCGCGATATTCCAGCTCGCGCGGCTCGTCTCCCAAGTAGCGGGGATCGGTGAAATAGATGCGTCCGGCGAGGTCGATGCAAAGGTCGTTGGGTGCGTTGAATCGCTTGCCCTGGTAACGGTCGGCCAACACCTCGCGCGTGCCCTCCGCCACGTTCCAGCGAGAGATACAACGTCCGCCGCCGTCGGCCCCTTCGCAGGCGACCAGGAAACCGTCGGCGCTGAACATCAACCCGTTGGCCTTGTGGCTGTCGTCGGTGAAGACGGTCGTTTCCTTCGTTCGCGGATTAAACCGCAGAATCATCCCTTTGTCTTGGCCCTCGGGAATGTCGGTGAAGTAAATACTGCCGTCGGGCGCGGCGGCGGCGCCTTCCGTCAGGCCGCCTTTGAGCGGAGCCGTGCGCGTAAACAGCAGCTCGAGCTTGGCCTCTGGCGGCACAATCGGCTCCTCAGCGAGGATCGGTCCGCAACACGCCGCAACCACGATCAGCGGCACTAGACGTAAAACAAGGGCAAGGCTTACACGCATGACGGGTTCCTGGTGCGTTGAACGGAGACGGCAGATCGAGTGTAATCTCCCACAAATCCGCGCTCAATGGTTTGTATGCCCCCTTTGCCGATCGGCATACTATCAGGCATACTGCTCTCACGAGACCGCCGCACCGGGCAATTTGTCGGGCTGGCCGTTAAATGAAGTGACGGAACGGGACATGATATCAATCGACCAAACAAACGCCGCGGCCGTCGGCCGCTGGCATCGGCTGGCTGAACGGGTGCTCGATGGGTACCGCCTCGACCGCGACGAGGCGCTGGCCGTGCTCTCCGCCCCCGACGAAGAGTTGCCCGACTTGCTGGCGGCAAGCTTCCGAGTGCGGCGTCGCTACTTTGGCAACACGGTCCAGCTCTACTTCTTGATGAATGCCAAGAGCGGCCTCTGTCCCGAAGATTGCTCGTATTGCTCGCAGTCGAAAGTCTCCGAGGCCCAAATACCGCGGTACAACGTTTTAAACCGCGAAAAACTGCTCGACGGCGCCCGCGTGGCCGCCGAGAGGCAGTCGAAAACCTATTGCATCGTGATCTCCGCGCGCGGTCCGAACGAACGTGAGATGGAGGCGGTGACTTCCATCGTGCCCGAAATCAAGCGCCGCCATGGCATGGAAATCTGTGCCTGTCTGGGGCTGCTCACGCCCGAACAGGCCAGGCGATTGAAAGACTGTGGCGTCGATAAGGTCAACCACAATCTCAATACCAGCGAGGGCTTTTACGGCGAAATCTGCTCGACGCACACCTTCCAGGACCGCCTCGCTACGCTGCGTGCCGTCCGCGAGGCGGGCATGCAGCTCTGTTCCGGCGGCATCGTGGGCATGGGCGAAGCGACGGGCGACGTCGTCGATATGGCCTTCACGCTGCGCGAACTCGGCGTCGAATCCATTCCGGTCAATTTTCTGAATCCGATCGAAGGCACTCCGTTGGCAGGCGAAGGGCGGCTCAACCCACGTTACTGCCTGAAGGTGCTGTGCATGTTCCGGCTGGCGAACCCGGCCAGCGAAATCCGCATTGCCGGAGGGCGTGAGTTGCACCTCCGCAGCTTGCAACCACTGGGCCTCTACCCGGCCAACTCGATGTTTGTCGGCGACTATCTGACAACCAAAGGCCAGGCCCCTGACGAAGATTATCGGATGATCGAGGATCTGGGTTTCGCCATTACGCGACGCGTGCTCGATTCGGCGTGACCCTAAGTCCTAAGTCCTAACCAGAAATCTTGCCCGTGGCGATGGCAATGGTTAAGCTAACATTCCTGCCGCCAACCAGTCTTTTTTCCTCCCCGCCAACCCTGAGGCCCATTATGAGCGGTTTTTCTCGCCGCCGTTTCCTGGAACGTTCGCTGCTTTCTTCGGCTGCCGCCGCCGTGGCGGGAATGACGCCCACGATTGTTGAGGCCGAAGAGCGCCGCCCCGGCACGAGCGCCAATGATCGGTTGAGCGTGGCGGTGATCGGTGTTCGCGGTCAGGGCAACGGCCACTTGGGCGCTTATTCCAATACAGGCCGCTACAACACCGAGGTGACTTATATCTGCGATGCCGACGAAGCCGTCGGTCAGCAGCGCACGCAGGAGATCGCCAAAAAACAAGGACGAGCGCCGAAATACGTGCAGGATCTACGGCAGGTGTTCGACGATCCGACGGTGGACGTGGTGAGCATCGCCACGCCCAACCACTGGCACGCGCTGGCCGCCATCTGGGCCATGCAGGCCGGCAAAGACGTGTACGTCGAAAAGCCGGTCAGCCACAACGTGAGCGAAGGACGACGCATTGTGCAGACCGCCCGCAAGCGGCAACGCATTTGCCAAACGGGCACGCAATGCCGCTCGATGGGCGGCACGTTGCAGGCGATCGAGCACGTGCAATCGGGCAAAATCGGCGAGGTGAAGCTCGCTCGCGGCTTATGCTACAAGCGCCGCGACTCGATCGGCCCCGCAGGAACGTATGAAGTTCCCGCCACCGTCGATTATAATTTGTGGCTCGGTCCCGCTCCCCAAAAGCCCCCGGCGCGGCGTCAGTTCCATTACGACTGGCACTGGTTCTGGGACTATGGCAGCGGCGACCTTGGCAACCAGGGCATCCACCAGATGGACATTGCCCGCTGGGGACTCGGCCTGTCGGGCCTCTCGAAGAATGTCGTCAGCTACGGGGGACGCTTCGGCTATGAAGACGCGGGCGAAACGGCCAACACGCAAACCATCCTTCACGACTACGGCGATAAGACGCTCGTCTTCGAAGTGCGCGGCCTGCCCACCGACGCGCTGCGAGGCGCTCACGTGGGCGTAATCTTCGAGGGCAGCGACGGCTACGTAGTGCTCACCAGCTACGAGGGCGGCGCGGCCTTCGACCGAGACGGAAAGCTCGTGACCAGTTTCAAGGCCGGCGGCGACCACTTTGGCAACTTTCTCGACGCCGTCCGCAGCCGCCGCCGCGAGGATTTGCACGCCGACATAGAAGAGGGGCACTTGTCGAGCGCCTTGTGCCACCTGGGCAACATCTCTTATCGGTTGGGCTCGTCCGCACCGCTTGGGGAGGTGCGCGAGCGGCTGAAGGTCCGGCCGGGCGCCGCCGCCGACTTCGATCGCGTTGCCCAGCACCTGGCCGACAACAACGTGCCCGATACGGTGCTGATGCAGTTTGGAGCGCCGCTCAGCTTTGACTCCGAGGCCGAACGCTTTATCGGCAATTCAGCCGCTGACGCTTTGCTCACACGCGAATATCGCAAGCCATTCGTCGTGCCTACCTCGGCCGAAGTGTAAGCTAAGAAATCGGCAGCCCAATTGGTGGCTGAGCCTTTAAGTGAGCGAGGATCGTTTAACCGCAGGACCAACGGTCCGCGCGAGCCGTTGGCTCTGCGGTTAAACGATCCGTGTTAGCCAAGCTGACGTGTCACTGAACGACGAATGGCAAATGTGGCCGAGCCGCCTGTCGAAATCTTGTATCAGTCGGCCTCGTGCCTGGTTGTACTCAAACCGGCGGGCCTGGCCACCCAGGCGCCACCGCAATTCGATAGCCTCGAGCGCCGACTGCGCGAATGGCTGGCCCCAATGCACCCCGAACGGCCGTTTGTTTATTTAGGTGTGCCGCACCGACTCGACCGTCCGGTGTCGGGCGCGATTGCCTTTGCCACGCGCCGCCGCGCGGCCTTCAAACTGTCGCGCCAATTCGAGCGGCGCGAGGTGAAGAAGCTCTATTGGGCAATCGTAGAAGGACATGTCGATCCGCCCGAGGGCGTTTGGACCGACCACGTTCGCAAGGTCTATGGAACGCCGCGGGCTGAAATCGTGCCGTCAGACCATCCCGATGCTCAGTTTGCCCAGCTCCGTTATCGCACATTGGGCTATC
>DASSFG010000199.1:0-4257 GCA_035694685.1 Pirellulales bacterium | reverse complement strand
GCGGCCTGCAGGCGACGGGTATCGTCACCGGCGAATGTTCGTCGGCGGCCCTCTGGCCTCTGGCCGCCTGCCGCCGACGCCTGGTGACCACCTACAGCGTGCTGCTGTTTCATCCCATGAAGTGGCAGAGCGAAGAGAACGTCGGACTGGCGGAAGCGGCCGAGTGGGCGCGGCACTTCGGCGACCTGGAAAAAACGATGGACCAGTTGCTGGCCGAGTTGTTTGGCGTCTCGCAGGCCGACATGGCGCGCTGGATGCAGCCCGGACGTTACCTGACCGGCCGCGAGATTGCCGACGCCGGCCTGGCCGAGTTGATCTCGCTCGGTCCTTTGTCCTTGCTTAGCCAGCCAGCCTCGCGCCGCCGCAAGCCGGGCAAAACGTAAATTGCCGTGCGCGGTTACGGGGCACAACGGTGTGGGTGGCTGGGGCAGAAGCTGGCCGCGTTCGACCCAGCACTTGTCAGACGCTCTGCCGGCCAGCGATGCCCCTGTGGTTGGCCTACCGGGGCATCGCCGCGATCAAGCGTGAGCACCAAATCGCCCCAACTGGCGCGGCTTTGCCCCAGCCACCGCTGGCCCGATATCTGATATCAGTACCTCTCGAGCGCCTCGGTCGCCAGCCGTTGCATGGTGCGATAATCTTCGTGAATGGCGGCGCGCAGCAACGTGGTGTCCGCCGGCGGCAGTTGGGCGAACGACACCAGGTTGTTTAACGCCACGCGCAACTGGTTCGACGAAACGTCGGGGCCGAGCAACTCGAACCACCGAGCGCGTTTCTTTTCCCACGAGCGGCCGGTGCGCTGCTGCACGCGGCGCCACGCTCGCGAAAGGAGCTGCCCTATTTTCTCTTGAATAGCCGGGTCAAGCGCTTTTGTGCTTTGCATAAGCATTCGAATGCGGTCCTCGCAGATGCCATTTACTATAACCGCGCTTTTGCCTAAGCCAATGCCCTTGTAAAGAGAAAAACCGTCGAAACAGCTTTTCACAGTCAAGATCCCCCTGTCTGGTGGTTTGTCGATGCGCGGAGGTGCAATCGGTTGCCGCTCTGGCAGCATCTGTTATGATCTCATTAGCACCAAACCGCTTCTTACTATCGGAACTGGGAATGCTCACTGCCGTGGAACAATACCCTACCGGAGTCGGGACGCGTATCCTCCTCGTTGAGGACCACCCCGAGGTCGCTGCGGCTCAGTCGCTGCTTTTGCGGGCGTTAGGCTACCAGGTGCAAACCGCAGGCGATGGCCTAACGGCCGTTGAGATGGCCAAATCGAACTTGCCCGACGTGGCCGTCGTCGACATTGGCCTGCCTGGATTCGACGGTTATCAGGTGGCGGAGTCGTTGAGGGCCGACCCGGCCACTTCTTCCATTCGGCTAATCGCTCTGACCGCTTACGGGTCGGCTGAAGATCGGCTCCGCTCTCAACGCTCCGGGTTCGAGGCGCACCTGGTGAAGCCCGCCAGCATCGACCAGCTCCGCCGGGCGCTGGCCGGCGCCAAATCGTAAGCCCGGTATGAGTGCAGCCGTGCCACCGCCCTACGACGCCTTGCTCGTCGTCTCCTTCGGCGGTCCTGAACGGCAGGAAGACGTGCTTCCCTTCCTTGAAAACGTGTTGCGCGGCAAGCACGTACCGCGCCAGCGGATGCTCGAAGTGGCCGAGCACTACCAGCACTTTGGGGGCAAGAGTCCACTCAACGAGCAGAACCGGGCGCTGATCGCGGCGCTTGAGAAAAAGTTGGCCTCCGCAGGGCCCGCACTGCCGATTTACTTTGGCAACCGCAATTGGCACCCGCTGCTGTCGGACACCTTGGCCCGCATGGCCGACGACGGCGTGCAACGCGCCATGGCGTTCTTCACCTCGGCATTCAGCTCGTATTCCGGCTGCCGGCAGTATCGCGAGAACGTCGCCCAGGCACAGGGCATTGTAGGCCCGCGCGCTCCGCAGATCGACAAGCTGCGCGGCTTTTTCAACCATCCGGGCTTCATTGCGGCGGCGGCCGACCGCCTGCGCGAAGCGCTCGGGCGTTTGCCCGACAAGCGAAGCCGCGACGCCGCAGTGATCTACACGGCGCACAGCATTCCGCGCAGCATGGCCGATTGCTGTGCATACGAGTCGCAGCTTGCCGAAGCCTGCCGGTTGGTATCCGATCGTGTGGGCCTCGGCGCATGGCATTTGGCCTATCAAAGCCGCAGCGGCCCGCCGTCGCAACCGTGGCTTGTTCCCGACATTGGCGACGAGCTGCGCCGTCTCTCGGCGGCCGGCGTGCGTGACGTCGTCGTGGCGCCGATCGGCTTTCTCTCCGACCATATCGAGGTGCTTTACGACCTTGACACCGAAGCACGCGCACTGGCCGAACAATTAGGCCTCGGCTTCGTCCGCGCGGCCACGGTCGGCACGCACCCGCAATTCATCGACGCCATCCACGCGCTCATCCTCGAACGCCTCGCTCCCGGTTCGCCTCGCGCCGCCCTCGGCCGGCTCCCGCCCTTGCCCGACGTGTGCCCCGACGACTGTTGTTTACCGGGCCTTCGGCCGCCCACCACATAAAGCACCGCTGCGTCAGTAAGATCGTTTAACCGCAAGGCCAGCGGCCTGCGCGAGGCCAACTTCGCGCAGGCCGCACCCAGAGGGTACCCGCTTGCGGTTAAACGATTCTTACCGACTGGCATGCCGCTAGCGCCCTGCGCCGCGATCATCTTTGCTGCATACGACGATCCAGCCGTTGGCCCGCAGACGCCCGAGAAACCAGGGATGACCGAGCGCGTGACGGCGCTGGGTGTCGAGCGCGATGAATTCGACAATGCGAAAGCCGGCGTCTCTCAAATCGGCCTTCAACTCGCTCCGCGTGAAGACGTGCAAAAACATGTTTGGGATGCCGCGGTAGTCAAAAAACTTATCGCCCGGTTCCTGGTTGCGCCGCAGGAGCGAGCCGATCAGGTTCTGCAGTACCCACACACGGCCCTGAGGATCGAACAAGTTGTACCAGCGGTTGTGTACGTGCAACACGAATTTGCCGCCCGGCTTCAAGATGCGATGCGTATGGCCCAAGACCTTCATGCGGTTCTGCCGCCCGCGCACCATGCCCAGCGTGCTGAACATGCAGATCGCGTAATCGGCGAACTGGTCACGCAGGCAATCGAGCTGAGTGAGGTTCGCCTGTAGTCGTTCAATGGGCAACGACTCTTCGCGTGCCTTCTGCCCGACGACCTCAAGCATTGGCATCGACAGGTCGATGGCGAGACCTCGGAAAGCCCGTCTGGCAAACGGCAGGAGCAAGCGCCCCGTACCACAGCCCAGGTCGACCAACCATCCCGGCCGAGTAAAGTGCCTGGCCAGCACCGCCTGGTCGAAGTCAAACAGGCTGTTGTGGGCAAAGTAGTCGTCGTAGTCGTCGGCGATGTGATCGGCATGGGCGTATTGCCACAGCCCAAGAGTCACGCCGCTGGGAAGCCGCCATTGTGGAACGTCGGAGGGCAAGTCGCGTCTACGGACCCTGTGGGCCGGAGGAGTCTTCCATGCCCTCGATATATCGCCGCAGCCGCTCGACTTCGTCGGTCACGTGCCGCAGCTTGAGCATGTTTTCGACGCGCTTCACCAGCTCGAGCTTGTTCACTGGCTTGCTGAGAAAATCGTCGGTCCCTGCGTTCACTGCCCGTTCGATGTCGCCCAGTTCGTTGAGCGCCGTCACCATTAAAATCATGATGCGGCGCGTGGCGGGATTGCTCTTGAGCTGCTTGCAGACCTCGAAGCCGCTCAGCTTGGGCATCATCACGTCGAGCAGAATCAGGTCGGGCTTGAAGCTGGCGACCTTGTTGAGCGTGTCTTGTCCGTCGACGGCGATGGCCATCTCGCACTCGACGTCGCTCAAATAAACTTCGAGCAACTCGACGTTCGTTGGATTGTCGTCGGCGATCAGGATGCGGCTTTTCAGGGGCGATGTACTTTCGGTCATAGCAGGTGGTTGTTTGCCGCTCTACACGGCAACCTCCAGCGCCGTGGCGGGCACGGGGAACGATTTGCAAAGCTCGCTGATTTCACCGCGCACTCGCGCCGCCAGGCGAGCGTCGTCGGGCGAGCGCAGCACCTCCAGCATCCAGCCACCGATGCGGGCCATCTCGTCGCGCCCCATGCCGCGCGTCGTGAGGGCGGGCGTTCCGATGCGGATGCCCGAAGGATCGAGCGGCTTGCGCTCGTCGTAAGGGATCATGTTCTTGTTGACCGTAATGCCACAGCGGCCGAGGGCCTCTTCGGCGATCTTG
>DASSFG010000198.1:0-4050 GCA_035694685.1 Pirellulales bacterium | reverse complement strand
CGAAGCTCTTGATTCTCGACGAGCCGACCGACGGCGTCGATCCGGTCGGCCGGGCGGAGATGCGCGAGCTGTGGCGACGATTGAAAGACGAAGGCAAGACGATCTTCATCAACAGCCACCTGCTGCAAGAGATTGAGCTGGTGTGCGACCGCGTGGCAATTCTCGTTCACGGACTGGTCGAGCGGGTCGGCCGCGTCGATGAAATCACCGCCCAGTCGGAGCTCGACGTCACCTGGACGCTGTCAGGCAACGAGTCCGATATCCGCGCAGTGTTGGCCATCGACTCGGCCACGCCGCTGGTCGTCACCGACAGCGAGCAGGTGCAGGTCGCGCTTACGCTGGCCGACCAGGCGGCGGTCGACCGGGCCATCGATGCTCTGCGCGCCCGCGGCGTGAGCATCGTCTCGATGTCGCGTCCTCGACGGACGTTGGAAGAAGCGTTCTTAGACACGGTGCGGCAGGGCGACGGCGCGGGTGGCCCGCTGATGGCCGGTGGAGTGCGGCGATGAGACCATATTTGGCGATCATCAAAGATTCGTTCCGCGAAGCGCTCGCCTCGCGCGTGCTCTGGATCCTGCTCGTGCTCAGCACGCTCGTGCTGGCGGCCGTGGCTCCTTTCGGCCTCGTCGAGCGGACGGGCATCGTGATCATGCCGAACGACGTCACCGACGCAAAAGGACTGATCGACAAGCTCAAGCGGCAACAAGCCGGCGAGCAAGCCTCGCCCGGCAAGCAGGTTTGGGCTTCGTTGAGCGACGATTTTAAGGACCAACTCCTGCCGAGCGGCGGCCAACCGGCGCGTCCCCGCTGGCCTGGCGCCGTTTACTTTCAGCTTCCGGGGGAGCTGAACAAGATCCTCAAAAAACGCGAGCTTTATGATGCGGCGGCCTGGTCGGGAATCACCGTGCCCAACGATGCCCAAGTGCTGTTGAAGCAGGGCGTCGATGCCTTGGACGACGAAGACCTAGCTCGTCTCAACCGGCTGTTGCTGCAAGCGGCCTATCCCGACGAGATTGCCGTCAGCAAAGAAAAAGCGGTCGTCGTCAGCTATGTCACTTGGCGTTTGGGGACGCTGCCCGTCACCAAGAAACTACTGGTCGATAGTGCCATTAATGGCTTTATCGGTTTCTTCGTCGGAGTGATCGGCGTGTTTGCGGGCGTGCTGGTGACCGCCTCGATCATCCCGCAGACCTACGCCGCTGGCGCCATCGACTTGCTGTTGAGCAAACCGATCTCGCGTTCGCTTCTCTTTCTGGCGAAGTACTTGGGCGGCTGCATGTTCCTCTTGATCAACGCGGCCTATGTGATTGGAGGCTTGTGGCTGATCGCCGGCTTACGGATGGGGCAGTGGAGTAACCGGCTACTGCTCTGCATTCCTGTATTCATGTTTCTGTTCGCCATCTACTATGCCGTCTCGTCGCTGGCAGGTGTCCTGTGGCGCAACGCCATCGTGTCGGTCGTGATGGCGGTGCTTTTCTGGGGAGCCTGCTTCGGCGTCGGCGCCACGAAGACCGTCATCGAGACAGTCTTTCTCAATACCGAACGGCTGGTCAAACTTGTGCCGGCCGGCAGCGAGCTGATCGCTGCCAACGAACGAGCGGAAGTCTTTCGCTGGGACGCGGCCAAGTCGAGCTGGGAAGAGATCCTGTCCACGGACGCTGTCGCCGCGCCGCGCCCGCCGGGCATCGGTTTGCCGCTGATCGGCCCGGTGTACGACGCAAAGCACGAGCGGTTGCTGGCCTTGCCGATGGCGGCGCCGCAATTTGGCGTCATGGGCGGCGACAACTCGCTGCTGGTGGGCGAGCTGCAAGATGGTTGGAAGCGGCGTGAAGGACTGCCCGCCCCTCCGGGCACGACTGCGCTGATGATCGACAGTAAAGGCACGTTGCTGGCCGCAGCCCCACGCGGGTTGGTTAAGCTGGTCGGGGAACCGACCGTCGACGAGGTGCCGGTGACGGTGTTGGGATTTACGATGCCTACAGCCGGCGGCGGCCGGTTTGTGTCTGCCAGCTCTGACTTGCACCTTGGCACACCGCTGTCCGCGGCCATCGACCGCAACACCGACGAGATCGCGCTCTTCGATACGCAGACGTTGCGCGTGCTGTCACCCAATGCCAAGGGCAAGTACGAGGAGCGGGTCAGTCGCGAGATCGATGGGAGCTTGTCCGGCGTGGTGGCGATTGGCGGTGGCCGAGTGTTGCTCGCTCGGGCGAATGGCGAAGTCAACCTGTTCGATGCGGCAAGCTTAGAGCCGGGAGAAACGTTTCGCCCCGAAGCCAAAAACGCGCCACGCTTTGCCGATGCCACGCCCGACGGCAAGACCTTTGCCCTGCTGTTTCATAACCGTCGCTTGTGGCTGTTCGACGCCGCGGGCAATCGCGAGTTGAAGCTGTCAGTTACCGGCCAAGGCGATATTTCCGCGGCGGCCTTTGCAGGCAACGACCGTCTGCTCGTCGCCGACCGCTTTACGCGCGTCACTGAATACGAGATGCCGACGGGCAGGATCACCGACCGCCGCCGCCCGACGCTGAGCGTACTGGAAAAAGTTTACCTGTTCGGCGTACAACCAATTTACACGATCTTCCCCAAGCCTGGTGAGCTGGGCAACGTGGTCAACTACCTGCTCACGGACAGCGAAAGCGTGCCGGTCGGCACCGCGAACGATTTACAAACCAGCCGTGCTCGGCTCGACATCTGGGGGCCAATCTGGAGCAATTTGGCCTTTATCGCCGTCGTCGTCGGGCTGGCCTGCCTCTATACCGCGCGCAAGGATTTTTGAAGTCTTGCTCGGCGTCATTTGTTCCCGGGCTTTTCCTTGTGTCCGCCGAACTGGAAGCGCATGGCGGAGAGTAGTTTGTCCTGGAAGTCGGCCTCGCCGCGGGAGGTAAAGCGCTCGTAGAGCGCGGTGGTAAGCACCGGCACGGGCACGGCTTCGTCGATGGCGGCCTTAATCGTCCAGCGCCCCTCGCCGGAATCGGAGACGCGCCCCGCGAAGTCGGCCAGCGAGGTGTCTTTGGCCAGCGCGGCCGCCGTCAGGTCGAGCAGCCAGGAAGCAATCACGCTGCCGCGCCGCCACACCTCGGCGACGTCGCGCAGATTCAGGTCGTACTGATAGTGCTCGGGGTCGCGCAGCGGCGTCGTTTCGGCGTCGATCTCGTGCTGGTTCTTGCCGATGTTGGCGCTGCGCAGCACGCTGAGCCCCTCGGCATAGGCGGCCATGACTCCATACTCGATGCCGTTGTGGACCATCTTGACGAAGTGGCCGGCGCCGTTGGGGCCGCAGTGCAGGTAGCCCTGCTCAGCGGTGCCGCCAAGCTGCTCACGGCCCGGCGTGCGCGGAATGTCGCCGATGCCGGGGGCCAGTGTCTTAAAGACCGGGTCGAGCCGCCGCACGGCCTCGTCGGGTCCGCCGATCATCATGCAATAGCCGCGCTCCAGCCCCCACACGCCGCCGCTGGTGCCGACGTCGACGTAATGGATTTGCTTCTTCGCCAGCTCTCGGGCACGGCGGAGATCGTCAATGTAGTACGAATTGCCGCCGTCGATGACAATGTCGCCCGGCTCCAGGTGGGTCATGAGCTCGCTGATCGTATCGTCGACCACCGCCGCCGGCACCATCAACCAGACGGCCCGCGGCTTGGCGAGCTGCTTGACGAAAGCGGGCAGGTCCGCGGCGCCCGTCGCCTTCTCCTTGACGAGCGATTCAACCGCCTGTGCTGAACGGTCGAAGACCACGCACTGGTGGCCTCCCTTGAGCAGCCGCCGCACCATGTTGGCGCCCATCCGTCCTAGTCCGACCATTCCGAGTTGCATTGTCAGCTCCTTTGCAGAGATTTCATTGCCCCTCTCATCGTTGTTATCGAAGATTGCCCTTCCGGCCACAAGCCTCAAGTGTAGGGTGGGACCAGCGAGCGGAGCGAGCGCCGGCCTGCTCAATCAAGTGGATACGAAGGTGCTTGGTGCGTGTTTTATTCTCAGCGACCAAGGCTTTTACGTAGCCCAGGCATTTATGCCTGGGTAACCAAGACGCCCCGTTTTTTCCGCACGTGA
>DASSFG010000197.1:0-14993 GCA_035694685.1 Pirellulales bacterium | reverse complement strand
TTAGCCGGCCCCGTGCCGCCAAGGTCTTGAACAAGGTGCTGGGGCGAGGCCGCTTGGCAGTCGTATCGAAGGCGTCGAGGCAGAGACCGGCGGCCGCCTGCCAGGTGAATTGAGTTGCCTGTTGCGGGCCGCGCTCGCGACATCGCGCGGCCAACGGGGCGTCAGACAAAAGCTTGGCGATCGCCTCCGCCAGGCGATTCGGATCGTCAACGTCGGCTAACAAACCGGCCTCACCTACCACTTCGATCTGCGACGAATTCCGGCCGCCAATTACCGGCGCGCCGCACTGCATGGCCTCAATCAGCGGAAGGCCGAAGCCCTCGTAACGCGAGGGAAAGACGAACGCCGCGCAATGCTGATACAGCGTCCGCAGGCCGGCATCGTCCAGCGGTCCAGTGAAGGTCACGCGCTCGGCGATGTCCAATCGGTCGATCGCCGCTCGAGCACGTTCTGCATCCCCCGCGCTACTTGTCGCGCAGGTAATTACGAATTGATGCTGGTCGATCAGGCTGGCCGGCAGTCTTTCGAGCGCGGAGATCAACCCCGACAGGTTTTTGCGGTGATCGAGGGCCGTCATCGCATAGATAAACGGTTGCCTGATCTTCCGGTCCGCAAGCCATTGTGCAGCATCGCCCTGGGGCGAAAAGCCACGGGGCGGATAGAAAACCTTCGCGTCGCTGCCCGTGCCAACGTTCAACACTCGATCGGGCGAAACGTGTAACAATTCGAGCACATCCTGTCGACACGCTTCGGAAATGGTCAGCAAGACGTCGTATTGTCTTACCGCCGCCAGCGCGCGGCGATAACTTTCGGCAATGCCCGCATGGGCCAGGTACTGCTGGGGAAAACGCAACGGAATCAGGTCGTAAACAAGTGCGGCCAGCTTTGGCCGTCCACGCCGCGGAAATGGCGGCAGATACCCCTGAAAATTCTCCAGCGGACAGGTCAGCAGCAGCAGGTCGAGGCCATCGGCGTTCGCACCTAACAACTCTTCGACGCTCTTGTGAAAACTGGCGTGTGCGGGCAGAGTGTGCTCGGTGACGTTCGTATGAGGGGTGTAGGGTGGGACAAACGAGCTTGCGAGCGCCGGCCCACCATCGCCGCAGTGGTGGGCCGGCGCTCGTTCCACTCGCTTGTCCCACCCTACTCGGTGTTGTTCCGGAGTAGCATAGTAATACAAAACCCACTGGTGGCGTGCGTCGGCAAGCAATTCGGCCACAAGCGCACGGGTATACCGGCCCGTGCCGCGTAAGCGGCCGGCCGATTGCACCGCCAGCATGTCGATGCCGATCTTCATCCGCTCTATAGGTAAAAGATCAATCGCTTTTGGAGACGCACCAGCGCGATTACTGCCAGAGTGAAGGCCACCGCCGTAATGGACGACGCTGCCAGCCAGGCACGCGCCGTCGGGAAAGTGCCGTTGAGGATCGGCTGGCGGATCATTTCCAGCATCACCGCCGCCGGGTTATAGTCGATCAACCATGCCAGCCCGCGTTCTTTCATGGCGTCGGGAGGAAAGAAAATCGGCGTTGCGTAAAACATAATTTGCAGGCCGATATCGAGCAGGTGCTTTACGTCCGAGAACCTCACGTGAGCGAGTCCCGACAACGTCGCCAAGGACCAGCCCAGGACCATATACAATACGAGCGTCGGCACCAAACTAGTAATGGCCGTCAGATTGGCAAATCCACGGAACCACCAGGTAAGCAACAGCACGACCAGTAAGGCCAGCCCGAAGTGAAATGCCGCTCCTAGGACCGTACGCAGTGGATACACGGCCAGCGGCGCGGGGTACTGCCGGATATAAGATTCCCCGTTGTAAAACGTCTCGCAACCTTGCGTAACCGTCGTCGAAAGGTAACTCCAGGTGGTGATGCCCGAGAGCAAAAATGGCCCATAGTCGGCCACGGGCATCTCAAACAGCTTGTGAAAGACCGTGCAAATCACGGTCGTCATGGCGATGGGGTGCAACAACGACCAGCCGATGCCCAACACCGAACGGCGATATCGAGTGCGCAGATCTTTCTTGACCAGCGACAGCCAGAAATAGCGGCATTGCCAGACGGCGGCAGTATACCCGAACGCGGCGGTGGTCATATACTTATCAGTCCAAAGTCCAAAGTCCAAAGTCGAAAGTTTCAAGTCTCAAGCCCGAATTCCAAAATCCGACTGCTGGTGACTTTGGACTTCTTACGCGGCTTTTTTGACCTCGCGGGTGGTCGGAAGTGTATCGAGCGCGGCGGACAGCCGCCGCCAAACTTCGTCGGCGCTGGCAAGATTGCGCATGCGCTGTCTGCCTTCGGCGGCCAGGGCGCGGTATCGGCCCAGATCGTGTTTTGCTACCTGGTAACTCAATTGGAGCTGGCGGACGAGATGGCGCCGGCGGATCTGCTGCCAGGTCGTGGTCCGTCGACATTGTGGGTCCCACTGCCAATGGATCGGTTCGGCATGCGAGGGAACGACGAACGCGACCCGGTCGTCGATGTATTCGGCCATCGCAGTGTGTTGGGGCGCGATGCCGGGCCGGCCTGCCGCCAGGGCGTCTTGCAGAGGCAAGCAAGCGCCCTCAGCATGCGATGCGTTGAGATAAAATGTGCTGGCTCGTGCCAGCTCGCACATTTGATCGTCGGAAAGATAGTCGCCCATGACGACGAGTTGGGCGCGATGGCGGACGCGCAGCCGCCGATAATAGTGCAGTACGTTGTGCAGTGCCTCGCGCCGCATGTTACTCGCGGCGGCGAGCTTGATGACCAGCGTGGCGTCTTCGCAGTCGCCCAGCGCGTGCAAAAATGCAGCGATGATGCCCCGCCAGTTTTTGCGAATGTCGAAGGGATTGAGGACGGTCGTATACACTACGCCCGCCAGGTCCACGCGCCCACTGACGCCGTAGGGAATGGGCAATCGCTGGTCCTGCACCGGGACCACGGGCGGCGGTTCTTTGCCGATCGTGGCATGGCTCGCGCCGGCCAGCCGGCGGTGCAATGAAGGCGGCAAAAAGGGACGCACGCCGCGACGATAGGCCAAGCGACATTTTTCGCGCACTTTCAGCCCCAGCCGGCCGGCGGCAAGGCGGGCAAGATCGCCTAGCCGCGTCGGGTCACCTTGCGGTAATACGTAGCAGGCGCCCTCGAGCGTCACTCGCTGGTGAGGTTCCCATGGCGGGAGGGCGAAATAGTCGTCGGCAATCGGCACGGGCGTCACGTGGATAGGAGTCCTTACGCCCGCCCTCAGGAACGCGTCGCGCGTGAAGCGGCACGCGGTTAGAATCATATCGAATTCGGTTGCGGCACGCACCCAGTTGTTGCGCGGGTTTCCAGCGACGTCGTAGTGCGGTATGTCGGGGTATTCCCAGAAGGGAAAAACGACGTTCGGCGCCTCGGATACCGCCCGAGCAAATTGCAACGGCAAAAAGCTCAGGTGAATGGGCGATTGTCCCAGGCGCTTTGCTGCGACGATCCGCTCCCTGACAACCCGCGGCGATTGCGACACCTCTTCGACGGCTGCCCAACGTTCGAGCAAGGGCAGGAACGCGCGCTGCACGAAATAATACGAGTAGCAATTGTCGCCGCAGCGATCGGCTACTTCAGCGGCGCTAATCGACGACGTCGTAATGACGGCACGCGGCGTGGGCGAGGCGCGACTGGATGATGCTTCCGTGGCGGTTGGTGTCATATGCATCGTTCGTTCCGATGTAGGGTGGGCCGGCGCTCGAATGCTCGCTGGTCCCACCCCTACGTTGATTCTCTAACCCGCTCTGCGTAGTTCACGTAGGGTGGGACGAGCGAAGCGAGTCCCACCACTATGGATTTCTCATGGTGGGACTCGCTTCGCTCGTCCCACCCTACTCCGTTGGCCATCCGTCATAACATAATCGACATTCACTAACCTGCTCTGCGTAGTTGGCCGACGGCCGTGGTGGCGGCCAGCGTTTCCGTCAGCGGCAACCGCACGACGTTTCGCTCCAGCTCGTCTTCGTCCAACGCTGCCAAGTCGAGCAAGCCGTTCACGTGGTCCTCAAGCGCCGCCAGGCGGCGCGCCAGCGCCGCATGGTCCCACTGATAAGCTTCTTGCCGTTCGAGGCGGGCCGTCAAACTTTTCTGCAACTCCTGTATGGCATGATTCAAGGCGGCGAATTGCTCGATTTCGTCGGCATAGCGTTCGGAAATGCGGCGCGCCAGACGCCGCTCGAACCAGCGGCCTACGGCCTTGAACGCTCGCAACGGTCGGCGCACCACGGCTTCTTTCAATCGCTGAAACATGCCAATCAACCCACGGTAAGAGTTTTGTTCAACAGGGTTCCAATTCATCAGGCGGCCTCCGCCAGACAGGCGTTTTCTTGCACCCATGCCTTAGTCAGCTTCTCGGCCAAGAGTGCCAGCCGATAAGCATCTTCGGGCGTGCCCATTGGCCTGGTCGGCTGTCCGGCCGCCCCGGTCAAGGCCGATTCGATGTCCGGCAAGAGCAGGTCAAGGTGGAAGTCTCGCCAGATGACCGTGCTTGCCCGGCGTCCGATCGGTTTCAGGTCGATGTCGCCATCAAGCACGCGGGCCAGGACGTTCGCAAAAGCCTCGGCCGTCCGGGCCACTTTCAGGCAATGCACGTCGCCCACCAGCCATTCGCCAATGCCGCAGTTCTCGCTCATCACCGCCACCGTGCCGTAAGCAGCCGCTTCCAGTGGGGCACAGCCAAAGGGTTCACGCTGCCAGGTCGGAAAAGCGAAGATGTCGTATTCGTGCCGCGCGTATCGGTCGATCAATTCCTGTTGCGGGCACACACCTTTGAATTTCACGAGGTCATCCACGCCATACTGAACGGGCAGCGGAGCGACGGCTGAGTCGGTCACTTTGCCGTACAAGTCGATGTTGAAGTTCTCGTATCCGCGTGCCTTGAGCAACGCTGCGGCTTCGACCAGCAGATGAATCCCCTTATGCCGCCCCATCTGGCCCGAGGAGACGATTTTCAATTGCTCGCCTGGTCGGTAGTATTTCTCTCGCGGTGACGGTTGCTCGCCCAAAACCCAATTGGGCGACGTGCGAATATCGCCCTTCAGCTCAATGCCGGCGGCCTCAATCTCTTGCACCACTCGCTCGCTGACCGGCATGAAGGTGCCGCGCGCATACTTGCCGAATAGACTGGCTAGCTCGGGCAACACGTCATCACCCAAGCTGCAAAGCATGCGCGGCACGCAGTCGCCCAGGTACCAGACCCAGGGGGCACCGACGTATTCGAGGCTGCCGAGCAGCCCGAGTCCGCCCACGCCGAACAAATTCCAAAGATAAACCACGTCGGGCTGAAAACGTCGCCAATGGTCGAGCAGCACGCTGACGTTGTGTGAGCTAACAAACGCGGCGCGGGCCAAAGCCAGCTTATGAGTGATCCGCCGGCTGTGTTGCGTGTCGTAAGGGTCGTAGCAGTTGATCAGTTCCAGCTCGCGCGCGAGATGGTCTTCTGGGGCGCACGGCATGCGCGGGCTGGTCGTGAGCACGCGCACCTCATGCCCGCGCCCAAGCAATCCGTCGACTACTTGGCGGCAACACAACTCGTAGCCGCCAATGACGTCGGGAGGGTAAAGGTTGCTGATCACCAGAATCTTCACGCGGCGGCCCTCCGCCGGTGTGCGGTCAGGCGTTGATACGCTTGACAGATGCATTTGCCGGCCTCGGCGTACTGCTCGTCAGTCGCAAGAATCGGCTCGTCGCGATAGCCGTCAAGGCGGTTCTTGGCCGGCCAGGGAGCAGGAACGCCCAATTGCCGGAGCTCGACGTCGCAGCGTGCGAACACCACCGGCCGGCCCTTACCGGCTTGCACGGCGCGTTCACTGTGGCAGAAAACTGCGTCGGCCATTTCTCGTAGACAAAGCTCTGTACTTAACCAGGGGCCTTCCACACCCCACTCCGTCAAACAGACCGGTTTGCCCAGCGGCTTGGCCGCCAACCAGGCAACCTCGCAAGAGCGGCTGAAGCCGTCGTGCAAATGAACCACGTCGGCTTCCATCACCTGCTGCGGCAGCAGCCACGAGACGCGGTCCCAAACAGGGGATGGGCCACCCGCAACAGGCAACACAAGCCGTTCGACACCCGGACCCAGCATTTTTCGCAACGAATGTCCGCCGCAGGAAATGAGGGCGATTTCCCAATGGTTCTGCGACGCAGCGACGACATGGCTGGCAAGCCTGGCAAGGTGCTCTTGGGCGCGCGGCCGCGGGGCAATGTCATCGATGTCCAACAAGCCTAGCCAGGCAATTCTCATTCGGATAATCAAAGTGGTTGCTGTAGAGGTGGGACAAGCGATCGGAGCGAGCGCCGGCCCACCAATGTTAGGCGACAGGCATCAGGCATCAGGCGTCAGATGCACGATACCTGACGCCTGATGCCTGACGCCTGATGCCTCCCTCTCATGCCGCCCTTCGCTCGCCGACGGCCGGTTGCTGGTGACGCAGCACCGCCAGATCGGCGTCGACCATCATGGTGACCAACTGCTTGAAACCGACTTTCGGCTGCCAGCCCAACAGGCGCTGCGCCTTCGAGGGATCGGAGAGCAATAAGTCGACCTCGGCCGGTCGGTGAAACTTGGGATCGATGACCACGTGGTCGTGCCAGTCGAGCCCCACGTGCTCGAAGGCCGCGGCTACGAACTCTTCGACGCTGTGCGTCTGCCCGGTGCCGATCACGTAGTCGTCGGCCTGCTTTTGTTGCAGCATCAGCCACATGGCCCGCACGTAGTCGCCGGCAAAGCCCCAGTCGCGGCGGGCTTGCAGGTTGCCCAGCCGCAGTTCCTTGGCCAGCCCCAGCTTGATCTTGGCCACGCCGTGCGTGATCTTCCGCGTGACGAATTCCAACCCGCGTCGCGGCGATTCGTGGTTGAACAAAATGCCTGAGCAGGCATACATGCCGTAGCTTTCGCGGTAGTTGATGGTGATGTAATGGCCGTAGACCTTAGCCACGCCGTACGGACTGCGCGGATGGAAGGGCGTCGTCTCGCGCTGCGGCGTCTCGTGTACCTTGCCGAACATCTCGCTGGAGCTGGCCTGATAGAAGCGAATGCTTGGATCGACCAATCGCACGGCGTCGAGCATGCGGGTGACACCCAGCCCGGTGACTTCGCCAGTGAGCTGCGGTTGCTGCCAACTTGTCGGTACGAAGCTCTGCGCGGCCAGATTGTAGACTTCGGTCGGCCGCAGCTTTTGCAGCAGGGCCATCAGCGACTGCTGGTCGAGCAGATCGCCCGGGTGCAGCTCGATCTTGCCTTCCAGTTGCTTGACACGCTCGAAGGTCTCGGTGCTCGAACGACGAAACATGCCGTGAACCTGGTAGCCCTTCTCCAGGAGAAACTCAGCCAGGTATGAACCATCTTGCCCGGTAATGCCGGTAATGAGTGCGATGCCTGCCATGGAAGTCGGAGGGCTCCTGAAAGAAGTGAGTGGGGCGCGAACGTGGCCAATGTTTCGGCTAACGATCGGGCAGAACTTGACGATTTTTCCGTCAGCTCGCCTGTTAAAATAGGCAAGCGCTCCAGCCGCGCGTTATTTTGCGCGGGGATGTTAGTGGCTGCGCAGCCTGCCGGCAACGGCATTCTGCTCTGAAAAAGCAAACAGGCGCGGCACTTTGCTGCACCTAACTCGCGTTGGCACAGACGAGACCAGATTTCGTTCTCGATCCCTGACCGCGCGCCGCTCGCGCCCACATTAGCCCGAAGCGCAAGCGAAGTAAGCGGTTCGCTCCCGAGCGCTTGCGATTTTGAGTTTGGATGCGGCCGACGACTGGCGCCGGGCTAGCAAAAAGCCAATGCGCTCGTGCGGCAACCAGTCTGAGCGGAGCAGCCTTTGACCGGCTCGGCGGAGCAGCGGGGCTTTTCATGTCCGCAACGCACCACCGGCGGAACGATGGGATGCGGCCGCAATTCGCGGTCTTCGCACAGCATGAGCGAAGTGCAGCCGGAACGAACGGGGAAGGTCGCCGGAGAACCGGCGGCGACGTAAACCAAGGTCTCAACGAAACCCATCTCTTGCACCCCCTGCTTAAAAAGATGGCAACAAAGCAGCCGGAATTGAGCACTTCAGCACAAACCTAGCTCAAAAAGACCGACCATGCGTAAAGCAGCAGGTCTTTACGCAACGAGTGTGCCGTTTGGACGCGTTTGCAGGGCCATTCGCCATCGGGTCGCGACGACGTGATCTCTAGGTTTGGAAAAAGCGAAGCGAGTCCCACGATGGCTTACGCGAATATCGACGTTTTCGGTGCGAATTTGTTGATGCGGGTTTTGGCTGAAACGGCGCTCTCTCCGTCCTAAGTCCTGGAGCTTGCGCCCCAGGCTACAACCGTGCCGCCCCTACGCGGCTATAACAAACCGCGCGCGGATGAGCCGCTCTCAAGCTGCCAGGCGAATTTGGCAACCGCGCGCGTCCTCCGATGGCAACTCGCGCGCGTCCTCAGACGCAAGTCGCTCGAGCAGGGTTTCAATCTGACGGTGCGTCGCGGCAAAGTAATGCCATTCGCTGACGCTGCTGGAATACACGTGCTCGTCCGGTGAAAAGTTCTCGCGCAGTTCGTCGTAGACGTCGGTGCACTTGCGCAGGACGCCGGTGAACGGTCGCAGGACACCGGGAATTTCTCCCTGGCGCACGGCAGATCGGATGTAATTTCGCCCGAAGGTGCCGGCGGTCACTGGAATGGCCACATCGAGCCAGTCGCCAAGCCGTTCGATCATGCGATCATTGAGATGGTCGAAAAACACCAGCCGCGCTTCCGGAAAAACGTTGTAGGCGTCGAGCGAAAGCGCGAGCGCCCGCAACCAGGCCTCAATCAAACGCGGGATGGGCCGGTCGGGAAACAGCTTGTGCATCGACCAGATCGACTCGACCGGCGTGCGCGCGATGCAGACGTACTTTGCGCGCAGGAAGTATTTGGCTTGGAAGTCCAAGTATCGCCGTGGCCACTCAGGTGGATAGTCGTGCGGCCCGACGGCCGCTTTCTCCCCCACGAAGCGATAATCGCGCCCCAAGCGGAGGAGCGTCGCCAGCGGGCCGGGCTCGGGCATCAGGGGGGGCGCCAGGTAGGTGCCCTTCATCGGGCGGTTGCCCATGGACGCATGGAGCTCGTTGAAATAGCCCACGAAGTCCGTCGTGTGCGCATTGAGGTAAAAGCTAGGCTCTTCCAAGAGCATGATCTCACGCCCCCGATTCAGGCAGCGGGTAAGGATGGTCGTGCCTGAGCGTGCCGCGCCGAGGATGAATAATCCTTGTGATTCGAGCCGCCGCAGCGATTCCTCGTCGGGGCCAGGCCGCTCATTGGCCGCGGCCGGCAGCGACCGCGTGGTCGCCTGCAGTGAACGCAAACCTTCGCTGATCTGCGCCAGTTGCCGCTCTATGCGGGAAGTGCCCAGCAGGGCGTGCGCCTTGCGAAGCAGCCTGCTTTTGAAGGTCGAACTTTCGACGGTCGCCATGGTGGGTCTCTTGACGTCTGGTTCCGCATCGCAAACGCGTGCGGCGATTCAGCTCGATCGACAAGAGGGGCGTCCCGGAGCTCCCTGCGGGTATCGGATTTTGTGGTGCTGCCGCGCATCATTAGTGCCGGCAAGCCTGAACGGGAAGTAAATTACGGGCCCCATCCCAAAGCGACAAGAGCAATCTTTGAGTGTTAAGAACCCGGTCGTGCGCAAAACGCGCGCGGGGCCGCGATGTGTGCCGCTCGCCTGGCGAGCGGGAGGCGCCTTACCGCGGTAACGACCAGCGAAGTATCCGCAGCCCGCCTCATTTGGCGTCGTGTAGCCGGCACCAGGCAATTTTTTCGGCCGTGGTCTTTGGCAGGTCGCCAGTGGGCGCCGGTTTGGCAGTCTTTTCGACTGCAGCGACCGGCAATTCGACCGCTGCCTCATGTGCGGCTACGGACACTGGCGGTTCCGCGACGGGCGCGGCGGCCGTTTCTTCCGGCGGACTCACTTTGCGCCGTGCCGCCGCGAGGATCTCAGCCGTTGTGGGCTTCGATGAGGGCGGAGTGGTGGGCGAAGGGGCCGCCGGGGCGGATGCCGCGGGCACATCGCCTTTCTTGGCGCGTGCGGCGGCAATGATCTCGGACGTGCTCAGCTTCTTCTTTTCACCGGTGGTGGAGGCGGGTGACGCGGTCTCGGCCTTGGCGGCGGGCGGTTCTTTCGGCGCTGCGGCGGCTTTGCCGGCCCGCGCAGCAGCCAGGACCTCGCTGGTCGATTTTTTTGGCGCCTCGCCCGGCTTCTTCGCCGCGCCCTGTGCCCGGGCCATTTCCAACGGTGAGAGCTTCTTCTCGCCCGCGGGGGCTTCGGCCTTGGGTTTGGCCGCGGTTGGCTTGGCGGCTGCTTTCGCCGGTTTAGCGTGTTCTTCGGCCGGCTTGGGCGGTGGTTTGTCGACTAGCTTGAGGAAATCGAGGTCGATGTCGTACCAGCCAATATTATTGTATGCCTCGAACTCGACCAACGCCCGGCCGCTCATGTTCACCGTCTTCACCTGACCCGGCAGTCCTCGAAAGCGGGCGAGCTCGGGGCGAGTTTCGTCGACCACCACGTACTTATCGGTGTATTGCTGCTTTAACGATTCGATTCGATCGAACATGGGGATACTCGGCTTCCGGCGTCAAAGAACCGGATTTTGGCCGATTGCCGTACCGAAATCAAGCGGGCAGGGCGCCCGGTCGGGTGTTAACGGTGTGTTGCTCGCTCGACGCACCCATCGTCGTAGGGTGGGACAAACGCGTGGAACGAGCGCCGGCCCACCACGATCACCGAACATGGTGGGCCGGCGCTCGCAAGCTCGCTTGCCCCACCCTACCAGCAACACAGTTTTAAGCCACTACCCGGCGACGGGCTGACTGCTATCTGCCGGCAGCGTGACGGCGAGTAGAATGTGGCTCTCCTAGAAGCGGCGAAAGAAAGGCGGCTGCGCCGCAAGGAAAAGCGGTAATAAATTACCGCACTCCAAAGATAAAAACATGGAACTGCTTGGGCGGAAGGCAACGGTGATGGGGCTGGGGCGTCATGGAGGCGGCGTGGCCGCGGCACGGTGGCTGGCCGAGCAGGGAGCGGTCGTGACCGTGACCGATGTGCTCGATGAACGTGTCTTGGCCGACTCGATTGCGGAGCTGAAAGATACGCCGATCGCCAACTGGCGACTGGCCGAACATTGTCCACACGATTTCAGCCGGGCCGAGCTGCTCGTCGTCAACCCGGCGGTCCGGCCTGACGATCGTTTTGTCGCACTTGCCCGTGCGGCGAACGTGCCGATCACGTCGGAGATCGAGCTCTTTCTGACGCGGTGCCCGGCCAGAGTGATTGGCGTCACGGGCTCGAATGGCAAGTCCAGCACCGCGGCCATGATCGCCGCGCTTCTCGAGGCCACCGGGCGGCGAACCTGGTTGGGAGGCAACATCGGGCGCAGCCTGCTCGCCGATCTGACAGAAATGACGGCCGACGATTGGGTCGTGTTGGAGTTAAGCAGCTTTCAACTTCACTGCTTGGGCGACGAGGCGCCTTGGCCGCAAATCGCCGTCGTTACCAACTGCACCTCAAACCATCTTGACTGGCACGGTACGTTCGACCGGTACGCCGCCGCCAAGCAGCGACTCTTGCGCAACCAGTCGTGCCACGGCACGGCCGTGCTCAATGGCGGCGATCCGATCGTGAGAAGCTGGCAACGACTCGTTCGTGGACGTCTGATCTTGATCGATGACGACGACGGTCTGCCACCGCTTGCCGTGCCCGGACAACATCAGCGGCGCAACGCGTCTTGTGCGGCCGGGGTGGCAATGGCCGCGGGATGTTCGGCGGAGGCCATTCACCGCGGATTGCAAACCTTCGGTGGGCTGCCGCATCGGCTGCAGTTTGTCGCCGAGGTCGATGGCCGCAGGTTTTACAACGACTCGATGGCCACCACGCCGGAGTCGGTGATGGCGGCCGTCGCTGCCTTTGGCGAAGGCGCCTGGTTTCTCGTGGGCGGCTACGATAAAGGCTTTGATTATGCAGCGATGGCGGCCGAGCTGGCCCGCGCAGCGCGAGGCGTCGCTTGTTACGGCGCGGCGCGCGAGCAAATTTCGGAGCTCGTCGCACGAGCGCCTGCGCGGCGTGGGGACGTGGCTTCGTTCGTAACGCTCGATCAAGCGTTCGCCTGGTGTTGCGCCCAAGCGCGCCCTCGAGAAGCGATTGTGCTTTCGCCCGCGTGCGCGAGCTACGATCAGTTCCGCGATTATCGCCATCGCGGCGAAGCGTTCATCGCGTTGGTTCGCGCGCTTGTCGAGTAATGCGCGCACGCGCGCTAAGCGCGGCAGAAAGTCGCGCACTCGCGCGCAAGACTATTGCATCGTGGGCGCGCTTGCGTTAAAGTAACGCAAGTGATTGATCGATTGACGTCGTCGATCGATCACATGGACCTCGAGGTCGACGGCTGTGAGGTTTCCTTGTGGGAAGCCGAAGCGGCGCTGGGAGTCGTTACCTCGAGGTTTTTTATTGCGCGCTACAAGCGCACGCGGCGGCAAGCTTGCACGAGCGCATCGAGCGCCTCTTGCATCTCGCTCTCCGCCGCGGCGCCGCGCGCCGCGCCCTCGAGTCGCGCGGCATACGGCGTGAGCTGATCGAAGCCGTGACTGCCTGCGGCACCTTTCAACTGATGCGCCAGCGTCGCCAGTCCCTGTGCGTCGCGCGCTTTCCAGCGCTGGACGAGTGCGGCGATGCGGTCGGGCATCTCGGCGACGTACATCGCCACGATGTCAGCCAGGAGCGGGTCGGCAGCGAGCCTGGAATAATAGACGTTGGTATCGAGAAGATGTGTCATCGTTGTCCTCATGCCCATGCGTATTCAGAGCGTACTTTACGGACGACGAGTAACGCTCCTTGGCCGTGCGGTCGCTCGATAAATTTCGTCGCGGCGGCGGTAGTCGGACGTAGCGATCGAGCGGCTAAATGCCGGCCACGACAGGGACTTTTGGCCAAAAATTGCCCTCAAAATCAGGCCTCGCCGGCCGTACTGCGCGCAACTCGCATGACCAGAACAAACGGAATATTGCGAAACGAGTTTACCCAGTTAACGCCACCCGCAAGGTTTGACGATTCCTGCCAATAAGATTGGTCGCATTGGCGTTTGGAGGGAGTCGGACGCGGTGCGAGGAAACGAACATCCTGTTCCTGTTTTTTGAGGACTCCCATGAAAGCGAAGATTCTGTTTGCCCTGCTGGTGGCCGGTGCCGTTTCGTTCTTGGCGAACGACGCTCAGGCCGGTCTGTTCGGTAAGAAGAACTGTGGTTGCTGCGGTTCGAGCTGCTGCGAGCCGACCTGCTGCGCCGCTCCCACCTGCTGCGAGCCGACCTGCTGCGCCGCTCCCACCTGCTGTGAGCCGAGCTGCTGCTGCGAGCCCTGCTGCAAGCCCAAGCGCTGTCACCGTCATCGCCGCAATCGCTGCTGCCAGCCTTGCTGCGCCCCGGCCTGCTGCGCCCCGGCTTGTGGCTGCGGTCACTAATAACACGT
Source organism: Pirellulales bacterium (assembly GCA_035694685.1). Taxonomy (GTDB): domain Bacteria; phylum Planctomycetota; class Planctomycetia; order Pirellulales; family JAICIG01; genus DASSFG01. Next base: position 1,514 of record DASSFG010000197.1, on the reverse strand, counting down.
ACCGCGCCCCGCCATCCGTTCGCGGATGGCGGTAAGCCCGTCCTGGAAAGCCCCGTTGGCCACGAAGGCCAGCGGGGCTTTTCGTTTTAGAATGCCGGGTCGCAGGAGCTTGACAGCCATCCCGTCGCTCCGCGAGGATTGGCCAGGGCAACTTTGCGGATCAAGGATGAGAGATGAGGGATGAGAGATGAGCGATCGGAGAGTTGAGCGTCGCTCTCGATTCTTTCATTTATCATCCCTCATCCCTCATCATTCTTCACTCTGACATACGTGACGCGGGTCGCAGCCTCCGTTCCCGCCGACCAAGGGAATGCGGATGATCGCTATCGACAAGGACGACGCGCAAGAGCCGTCGCGGCCTGCAACGCGCAAGCGTGCGCGGCGTTGGCTCACCGGGTTCTGGCTGCTGCTCGTGGCGCTCACTCACTTTCCCAACCCTTATCCACATCGCAGTGAGCCGCAACACTTTGACAAAGTTGTACATTTTTCGCTCTATGCCGCGTTGGCGGTGCTGGCCTTGCGTAGTCTGACACTAGCGGCTCGATGGGCGTCGCCGATCGCGCGGTGTACAGGCATTTTCGCAGCGGTCGTCGCCTTTGGGCTGTTCGATGAGGCGACCCAGCCGATCACAGGCCGCGATTTTGATTGGTTCGATTGGCTGGCCGACGGTCTTGGCGCCTTGGCGGGCGTGGCCTGCTATGAGATGTTTCGACGTAGGGTGGGACGAGCGAAGCGAGTCCCACCATGAGGAATCACATTGGTGGGACTCGCTTCGCTCGTCCCACCCTACCCCTCAATCCGCAAGCCCAGAGAGCATTCGGCGCCGAGCATCATGCTAAGGAACTCATAACGTCTTTGCTCATGCCTTGGCCGCGCCCTCTGGACCTTTGGCGTCGCGACGGATGACTGTTTCGCAGCGCCCAAAGATCATTCGGCCGGCGCTGGTTTGCAGCACGCTGGTCACGGCCACCTTGACCGACTTGTGCAAGTGCTCGCGTCCGCCCTCGACGACGATCATTGTGCCGTCGTCGAGATAGCCGATGCCCTGGCCCGCTTCTTCGCCGGGCTTGACCAGGTGAACTTCCAGCGTCTCGCCCGGCAGGAAAAGCGGCTTGAGCGCGTTGGCCAGATCATTCAGGTTGATCACGTCAACCCCGTGCAGCTTGGCGACCTTGTTGAGATTGTAGTCGTTGGTCACTACCTTTCCATCGAGATGCTTGGCCAACAGCACCAGCTTGAGATCGACCGGCTGGCCTTCGAACTCCGGCAAGGTCCGATCGTAAATCTGCATGTCGACGGTCGGGTTCGATCGCAGGCGGTTAAGTATGTCGAGGCCGCGCCGGCCGCGACTGCGCCGCAAGCGATCGGAGCTGTCGGCGATGGCCTGCAATTCCCCGAGCACGAACCGCGGCATGATCAATTGGCTGTCGAGCACGTTGGTCTCAACCACGTCGGCAATTCGGCCGTCGATCACCACGCTCGTGTCGAGAACGTAGGGCTTCAAGCCCTTCACT